>JBDSNQ010000164.1:0-6410 GCA_039915275.1 Sphingomicrobium sp. | reverse complement strand
TGCCGCCCAGCGTGAAGCTCGGCCGGATCACCGCCGGCAACCCGACCTCAGCCAGAGCGCCCGCCGCCTCTTCCCAGCTGTGGACGATCGCCGAGCGCGGGCTTTCCAGCCCGATGCGGTCCATCGCCTCGCGGAACTTCAGCCGGTCCTCGGCCATCTCGATCGCCGCCGCATTGGCCCCGATCAGTTCGACCCCGAGCCGCTCCAGCGTCCCGTCCTTGGCCAACGCCAACGCCGTATTCAGCGCGGTCTGCCCGCCCATAGTCGGCAGCAGGGCATCCGGCCGCTCTTTCTCGATGATCTTGGCGACGATTTCGGGCGTGATCGGCTCGATGTAGGTCGCATCGGCCAATTCCGGGTCGGTCATCACCGTCGCCGGGTTCGAATTGACCACGATCACGCGATAGCCCTCGGCTTTGAGCGCTTTTACCGCCTGCGACCCGGAATAATCGAACTCCGCCGCCTGGCCGATGATGATCGGCCCGGCGCCGATGATCATGATCGAGGATATGTCGGTGCGCTTGGGCATTATTGGGGGTAATTCACGGCTTCGATCACCGCCAGCCGCATGTGGTTGCGGTCCGCCCAGCGAAACACGCAGGAGCGCATCTCGCGGCTCGGCGCGACGCGGTAGAGGAACAGCACTTTCTTCAGCTCACCCTCCTGCACCAATTCACCCTCCGCCAACCCGCACGCCCGCCCCGCCACCGACAACTCCCCCGCCGAATGCATCCGCGCCGTCACGCAGCCTGAGAGGGTCAGCGCCATAATAAAGAGAATGGGCAGCCTCACCGCATCGCCCCCACAAACTTCTCGAACAAATAGAAGCTGTCCTGCGGCCCTGGGCTCGCCTCGGGGTGGTACTGGACGCTGAACGCCGGGCGGTCGGTGAGCTCGAAGCCGCAATTGCTGCCGTCGAACAGCGACACATGAGTCTCACGCGCGTTGGCGGGCAGCCCCTCGCGCTCGACCGCGAAGCCATGGTTCATGCTGGTGATCTCGACCCGCCCGTCGGCCAGCCGCTTGACCGGATGGTTGGCGCCGCGGTGGCCCTGGAACATCTTCGACGTCCGCCCGCCGACCGCCAACGCCAGCAACTGATGCCCAAGGCAGATTCCGAACAGCGGCTTGTTGGTCTCCAGCAGCGCCTGGATCACCGGCACCGCATATTGGCCCGTCGCAGCGGGATCGCCCGGCCCGTTCGAGAGGAAAAAGCCGTCGGGCTCGTGCGCCATCACCTCCTCGAAGCTGGCCGCCGCCGGCACCACCGTCACCCGCGCCCCGGCCTCGACCAGGTTGCGGAAGATGTTGCGCTTCGAGCCGTAATCGATCGCGACGACGTGGGGGCGCTTGAGATCGTCGCCGCCAATCTCATACCCCTGCGCCCAGGCCCATTTGCCACCGTTCCAGCGCTCGACCTGCAATCGGCTGACATTTTTGGCGAGGTCCATCCCCTCCAGCCCCGGCCAATTCGCCGCCATCCGTTGCAGCGCCTCGAGATCGAACTTCCCGTCCGCCCGGTGAGCGATGGCAATCGTCGGCGGCCCCTCGCGCCGCACCAGCTGGGTCAGCGCGCGCGTATCCAGCCCCGAAATCCCGATCCGCCCCCATTTGCGCATCCACCCGGCGAAATCCTCGCCCGCGCGGTAATTGCTCGGCCCCGTCACCGGCTCGCGCACCAGACAGCCCAACGCATGCGCTTCGGCCGCCTCGATGTCCTCGTCATTGGCGCCAACATTGCCGATGTGCGGGAAGGTAAAAGCAATCACCTGCTTGGCGTAAGAGGGGTCGGTCATCACCTCCTGATATCCGGTCATGGCGGTGTTGAAGCACAGCTCGCCGACCGCTTGGCCTTCGGCGCCGAAGCCCTTGCCCCACGCCACCCGGCCATCCGCAAACACCACGCACCCCGTCGCCCCTTGCGGGGGTGAAGCGGGCGTGAGTTTAGCGTCGGCCATGGGCTGGAAGAGCCTTTCCGCGAGCGGGTTTTGCAGCAATGTCGCTAAGCAATGGTCGCTAGGGACCGCAGGGGCCTAGGTCAACGCTGTAAAAGCCGCTTGGGCCGCGCTACGACCGATTTTTACGCTGATTTGAATCGAGGGCAGGATGATACGCGACGACATCAAGGCGGCGACGATCGCGGCGATGAAAGGCGGCGACAAGGCCGGCACAAGCACGCTGCGCATGGTCCAGTCGGCAATCAAGAATCGCGACATCGAATTGCGCACCGCGACCGCGACCCCGGACGACGATGCGATGATCACCGAAGTGCTGCAGAAAATGCTCAAGCAGCGCCGCGAATCGGTCGATCTCTATCGGAACGGCAACCGCGAGGAACTCGCCGCCGCCGAGGAAGCCGAAATCGCAATCATCGAACGCTTCCTGCCCAAGCAAATGACCGACGATGAAGCCAAAGCCGCGATCGCCGCGATCATCGCCGAAACCGGCGCCACCAGCATGAAAGACATGGGCCCTGTCATGGCGCTCATCAAACAACGCCACGCCAGCGCCATCGAGCCTTCCCGGGCCAGCGGCCTGGTGCGGGGGCTCCTAGGCTAGGCGGGCACCTCACCCCTTCGGCGTGTTCGAACAATGTTCGTTGACCACCGGCCACGTCCCGTCGGCGGCTTTCTGGAAGACGTCGGTGCAGCGCAGGGTCACGGCATTGCCGGGCGATGCGCTGCTGGTCACGTCGAACACCCCGCTGACGACGAACGTATCGGCATCCAGCACCTGGATGACGCGGTCCTTTTGCTCGATCTTGTCGATCTTGGCGGCGGCGAAGACGTCCTGCAATTTGTCCCACGCGGCGCGGTCGTGCGCGAGGCCGGGCGTCGAGCCGTCGAAGCCGACGATGTTGGCGCCATAGACCGCCTTGATCTTGGCCGCGTCCATCGACGCCCAGGCGGCTTCGGCGGCATCGTCGATCTTGCCCGCCTCGGCCTCGCTGATTGCGGTCGCAGTCGCGGCTGCAGGCGCAGTGGCCGCTTTCTGGCAGCCGCCAACTGCGACGGTTGTGGCGGCCAGCGCCAGCAGGCCAATCCGGTGTTTCATGTTTCATCTCCCCAAGCTCGCGCGGCAAGCGCAGTCAGATGCAATAATCTTTCCATGGCCGTTGAGCAAAGCCCTGGCGCCGTCCAGCAATTGGCGACGAAAAAAGGCTCCGCCGCGGTGAACGGCGGAGCCTGAAACTGACTATTCCAAAATCTATCTTGCGGTTGCCGTTGCAGCCTCAGGGTTTGTGGTGGTGCTGGTAACCCCGGTCACACCCTCGATCACCAAATGATAGAGGAAGATGATAAGCGCGCTGGCCAACGCGCCGGCCACGCCCAGCTGAAGGTTACTGGTAAACGCGGTGAGCTGTTCACCGATGGCTGGAATGTGGCCCAGCGCCGTGCCGACATAGGGCAGCGCAATCACCGTCGCGGCGGCCGCGACCATCCTCGCCGTAGGCATCGAAATGCCGGCGATCAGGCCCAGCACGACGAGCACCAGAGCGACGTCCAGCGCACCAATGGCGACAAATGCGGTGATAATCGCAAGCACGATGTAGAGTGCGCGGGCGAGCCCGCTGATCCTGTTCAACATAGTATCCCCCTCCTGTTTGATCCGCTTCAGACGGCTTTTGCCGCCATCCCTCGGAACGACGACAGACTAGCTAATATTGTCCGCATTTGCAGAGGGAATGAATCCTTTTGAATCAAGCCTCAGTCCGCCTGGTTAAATATTCACACCGCCGATGGGGCCGTGCGAATCGACTCGGTTGAGTGGTCCCAGTCGAAGCGGTATCGCTGATGTCGTGACCCTTTCCCCTGCCTTCCTCGACGAGCTGCGCGCACGCACCCTGTTGTCGAGCCTGATCGCGCCCTCGGTCAAGCTCATCAAAGCCGGCCGCGAGTATAAGGCCTGCTGCCCGTTCCATCAGGAAAAGACGCCCAGCTTCACCATCAACGACGACAAGGGCTTTTATCATTGTTTCGGTTGCGGTGCCCACGGCGACGCGATCCGCTTCCTCACCGACGCCCGCGGCATGCAATTCATGGATGCGGTCAAAGAGCTCGCCGCCAAGGCCGGGATGGAGGTCCCCGCCGCCGACCCCCGCGCCCGCGACCAGGCGACACGCACCTCGACCCTGACCGACGTCATGGGTTCGGTCCAGACCTGGTACGCCGAGCAGTTGCAAGGCGTCGATGGCGCGCCGGCCCGCGACTATCTGGCCAAACGCGGCATCGACGCCGCCACCGTCGCACGCTTCGGGCTTGGCCTCGCGCCGCAGGGCCGCAGGCGCCTCAAGGCTGCCCTTGGTTCGCTTGGCGAGGAGCAACTGATCGAGACCGGCATGCTGATCAAGCCCGAGGCCAATGATTCTGGGGCAGGCGACAGCTACGACCGCTTCCGCGGCCGACTGATGTTCCCGATCCGCGACCAGCGCGGCCGCGTCATCGCCTTTGGCGGACGCATCCTCGGCGAAGGCGAGCCCAAATACCTCAATTCCCCTGATACGCCGTTGTTCGACAAGGGCCGCACGCTCTACAATCTCGACCTCGCCGGCCCCGCGAGCCGCACCGCCAAGCGGCTGATCGTGGTCGAAGGCTATATGGATGTCATCGCCCTCGACCGCGCCGGCATAAGTGAGGTGGTGGCGCCCAACGGCACCGCGCTCACCGAAAACCAGCTCGAGCGCCTGTGGCGGCTCGATCCCGCGCCGATCCTGTGCTTCGACGGCGACAGCGCCGGGCGCAAGGCCGCGGTCCGCGCCGCATTACGAGCGTTACCACTCATCGGCCCCGACCAGACGCTGCGCTTCGTCGAGCTGCCCGCCGGCCAGGATCCCGACGACGTCGTCAGTTCCGGCGGGAAAGAGGCGTTCGAGGCGTTGCTGGCCAGCCCTGAGCCGCTCGACGAGCGCTTGTGGCGGCACGAGCGCGACGCCGCGCCGCTGACCACGCCCGAGGCCCGCGCCGGCCTCAGGCAGCGGCTGGTCGAACATAGCCAGGCGATCCCCGACCAATCCCTGCGCCGCCTCTACCGCGACCAGTGGCTCAATCGCTTCGACACCGACATCGCCCCGCAGCGCCAGGCCCGCCCCTTTACCAAGCGACCGTTCCGCCCAGGCAGCAAGTTCACGCTCCCCGATCCGCCCACCAGCGACACCGCTCGCGCCATCGGCGCCGACGGCATCGACCGCGCCACCGCGCGCGCTTTGATCGTCGGTTTCGCTTATTATCCCGAGGCCCTGGCGGCCCATTGCGAGCAGCTCGCCGCGCTGCCGATCGCCGACGCCCGCACGGCGCGCCTGCGCGATCACCTCGTCAATGCCGCTTTCTCCAGCCCGACGCTTGATCGTGACGGCCTCGCCACCATATTATCAGGTGCCGGTGCTGACGCCGACTTGGCTGCGGCGCGCAGGACTGGCGGAATCGGATTTTCATTCACCCGCGAAGACATGGTGCCCGACATCGCGGTGCGCGATCTCGGGATGGCGATCGAGGCATTATCGGCCGACGGCGAGATCGGCGCGGCACTGGCCGAGGCCACCGAGCGTTTAAAGGCCGGCGAGGAACAGGCGTTCGAAGACCAGCGGCGGCTCCATGTCGCGCGCGAACAGGTCAAGGAACGGCTGGCGTCGCTGACCGGCACCGACTAAGCGGCCCCAGGTAAAATAGGACTTATGGCAAAAAACGACACTCCCGAGGCCGAGACGTTGGATAGCGGCGATGCGCCGCTGATCGACCTCAACGATGCTTCCATCAAGAAATTGCTCGCTCGCGCCAAAAAGCGCGGGGTGATCACTTATGAGGAACTGAACGAGGCGCTGCCCCAGGACCAGATGTCGTCCGAGCAGATCGAGGACGTCATGTCGGCGATCTCGGAGATGGGCGTCAACATCGTCGAGACCGCGGACGACGCCGACGACGATGACGAGAAAGAAGCCGAGCCCGAAGAGGAAGTCGATCCGCTCGACGATGGCGGGCCGCGCCCGGCCGCGGCGACCAAGAAGGAGCCGACCGACCGCACCGACGATCCGGTCCGCATGTATCTGCGCGAGATGGGTGCCGTCGAATTGCTCAGCCGCGAGGGCGAAATCGCCATCGCCAAGCGCATCGAGGCCGGCCGCGACACGATGATCTGGGGACTGTGCGAAAGCCCGATCAGCTTCAACGCGATCATCGAATGGTCGAACGCCTTGAACGACGGCCGCATGCAATTGCGCGAAATCCTCGACCTCGAGGCGATGCTGTCCAAGGGCCCGACGGCCGAGCAGGTCGCGGGCAGCGAGGAAGGCGGCGAAGGCGAAGGCGAGATCACCGCCGCCGCCGCCGGCACCACCTTCAAGGAGGAGGAAGAACCCGAGGAGGAGCCGGCCGCGGTCGACGAGGATGAGGAGAATCTCATCGAGCGCCGCAACG
>JBDSNQ010000229.1:0-6139 GCA_039915275.1 Sphingomicrobium sp. | reverse complement strand
GGTCGCATCTATCGCGACATCATCACCCGCGAGCGCCGCGGCGACTATCTCGGCGCGACGGTTCAGGTCATCCCCCACGTCACCAACGCCATCAAGGAATTCGCGGTCAACGAGACCGACGACGTCGACTTCGTCATCTGCGAGATCGGCGGCACCGTCGGCGACATCGAGAGCCTGCCGTTCGTCGAAGCGATTCGGCAGCTGAGGAACGACATCGGCCGGGCGAATGGTGTGTTCGTCCACACCACTTTGGTGCCGTGGATCGCGGCCGCGGGCGAGTTGAAGACCAAGCCGACCCAGCATTCGGTGCGCGAGCTGACCAGCCTCGGCATCCAGCCCGACGTGCTGTTGTGCCGCGTCGACCGGCCGCTGCCCGACAGCGACCGCGCCAAGATCGCTCTGTTCTGCAACGTCGCCCAGGCGGCGGTGATCCCCGCGCTCGACGCCAAGTCAATCTATGACGTGCCGCTGCAATATCATGCCGAAGGGCTCGACGACGAAGTCCTGAAAGCGTTTGGGATCGACGACGCGCCGGCTCCGGACCTCGCCCGATGGACCGACATCATGGACCGGCTCGTCCATTATGACAGCGAAGTGAACATCGGCGTCGTCGGCAAATATGTCGGGCTCCCGGACGCTTATAAGAGCTTGAACGAGGCACTGGTCCACGGCGGCCTGGCCAACCGCGCCAAGGTCAATATCCGCTGGCTCGATGCCGAACTGTTCGAGCATGATGACGCGACGCTTGCGGCCGAGCTGGAGCCGCTCCACGGCATACTCGTCCCCGGCGGGTTTGGCGAGCGCGGCAGCGAGGGCAAGATCGCTTCCGTCACCTTTGCCCGTGAACGCAAAGTGCCGTTTTTCGGCATCTGCCTGGGGATGCAAATGGCGTGCATCGAAGCGGCGCGGAACCTTGCCGGCATCGCTTTGGCTTCAACCACCGAGTTCGGCGAGACGACCGAACCGGTGGTCGGGCTGATCACCGAATGGATGAGCGAGGAAGGGCTGCAGCAGCGCGCACTCGATGGCGACCTCGGCGGGACCATGCGGCTGGGCGCCTATCCGGCAAAGCTCGACGGCAATAGCGTCGTGCGCAGCATCTACGGCGAGGATCTGATCAGCGAGCGCCACCGCCACCGCTACGAGGTCAATGTCCACTACCGCGAGCCGCTGGAAAAGGGCGGGCTGGTATTTTCTGGCATGTCGCCCGATGGCCAGTTGCCGGAAATTGTCGAGCGGCCCGACCATCCGTGGTTCATCGGCGTCCAGTTCCACCCCGAATTGAAGAGCCGCCCGTTCGCTCCGCATCCGTTGTTCGCCGGCTTTATCGCGGCGGCCCTGGCCCAATCGCGGCTGGTGTAGCGAGGCTCAAGGGAACAGCGAGCGGCGCCGATGGTTGCGGGCTTGTCACGAACCTAGAAGGGCCGCCAATATGCTCATGACCGTCGCCATCATCATTCTTATCCTGTGGCTCCTCGGAGCCTTCGTCGTCCACATCGGTGGCGCCTTGATTCACATCCTGCTGATCATCGGCGTGATCGTGCTGGTGATGCACTTCGTGCGGGGCCGCAGCGCGGTCTAGCCGTCGACGGTCTGCCTCGCCGATCTCGAACCCACGTTCGAGTGAGGCATTGCCGTTCTCACGCACCGCTTTTAAAGCGCCGCGATGAGCAATAGCATGTCATCGCGGGTCATCATCCTCGGCTCCGGCCCGGCCGGCCTGACCGCCGCCATCTACGCCGCGCGTGCCGGTTTGAGCCCGGTGATCATCCAGGGGATCGTCCCCGGCGGCCAGCTGACGACCACCACCGACGTCGAGAATTATCCGGGCTTCCGCGATGTCATTCAGGGACCGTGGCTGGTCGAGGAAATGCAGGCCCAGGCCGAGCATGTCGGGACCAAGGTGGTGTGGGACCATATCGCCGCGGTCGATTTGTCGCGGCGACCGTTTCGCCTGACCGGGGACAGCGGCACGATCTATTCGGCTGATACGCTGGTCATCGCCACCGGCGCCCAGGCGCGCTGGCTCGGCCTGCCGTCGGAAGAGCATATGAAGGGCCGGGGCGCCTCGGCCTGCGCGACTTGCGACGGGTTCTTCTATCGCGGCAAGAAGGTCGCGGTGATCGGCGGCGGCAACACCGCGGTCGAGGAAGCGATGTATCTGACCAACCACAGCCACGACGTGACGCTGATCCACCGTCGCGATTCGCTGCGAGCGGAAAAAATCCTGCAGGACCGGCTGTTCGCCAATCCGGCGATCAAGGTGATCTGGAACCATGAGGTCGCCGAATTCGTCGGCGGCGGCGACCCCGAGGTACTGGTCGGGCTCGATATCCGCGATACTCGGAGCGGGGCGATCAGCCGGATCGACGCCGAGGGCGCGTTCGTGGCGATCGGCCACACGCCCGCGACCGAGCTGTTCGCCGGCCAGATCGACCTCGACAAGGACGGTTACATCCAGGTCGAAAGCGGCTCGACCGCGACCAACGTCCCCGGCGTGTTCGCCTGCGGCGATGTGATGGACAAGATCTACCGCCAGGCGGTGACCGCGGCGGGCACTGGCTGTATGGCCGCCTTGGACGCCGAGAAATATCTCGCCGCCCAGGAATTCGAGGCGATGGCCGCGGAGTAGATTAGCGCAGCGTCATCCGCCCGCTAGCGCAGCGTCATCCGAAGCGTGAACGCCAGCAATCGGCCGAATGTGTCGAAATCCTCGGCCTCGACATCATGATCCTCGATCAGCACCGCGAACTTTTCCTCGAATGCGGTGAGGAAATTGGCGACGGCCAGCGAATCGAGCTCGGGCAAAGCGCCGAACAGCGGCGTTGCGTCATTGAAACCGGCGACCCGCTTGGATGACAGGCCGAGCACTTCGGCGAGCAGCGCGCGCAGCGACGCTTCGACAGTTTCGGCGCGCTTCGCCTGATGAGCTTTCTGCTGCACCGCCGGGCGCCTAGGATAGGTTCGAAGGGTGGGCAAGTTTGACATCGTCGTTGCGAGGAGCGCAGCGACGAAGCAATCCAGCCATAACAAAGAACTGGATTGCCGCGCTTCGCTCGCAAAGACGGATTAATGTGACGCCCGACCCGACACCTTTTCCGCTCGACCATCTGACGACCCGCGGCACGGCGGATGCTCCCGCGTTGACTGCGGGCGAGCAAACCCTGTCGTATCACGAGTTCGACGAGTTTGTCGGCCGCACCGCCGCGGCGTTGCGTGACCAAGGGCTTGTCCCGGGCGATCAGGTGGCGAGCTGGATGGGCAAGGCGCCGCTGGCTTGCGTGCTGCCGCTGGCCTGCGCCAGGGCGGGTCTCGTCCATGTGCCGGTCAATCCGGTGCTCAAGCGGGCGCAGGTCGCGCATATTCTCGCCGATAGTGGCGCCAAGCTGTTGATCGCCAACCAGGCGCGCTTGGCGACGCTCCAGGAGACAGCAAAGGCGCGGCTGATCGCGCTCGAGGATTGGGAGCTTGGTGACGACGCTCTCCCGCCGTCCTCCGCCGACCCCAACGATCTCGCCGCTTTGCTCTACACCTCGGGCTCGACTGGGCTGCCCAAGGGGGTGATGCTGAGCCACGCCAATCTGTGGCTCGGCGCAATCAGCGTCGCGCATTTCCTTCGGCTGTCGGCGAGCGATCGAACGCTCGCGGTTTTGCCGCTGGCATTCGATTACGGCCAGAACCAATTGCTTTCGACCTGGGCGGCGGGTGGCCATGCGATTGCCTTCGACTATCTCCTGCCGCGCGATGTGGTGCGCGCGGTCGGACGTCATGACGTCACTGTTCTCGCCGGCGTGCCGCCGCTGTGGCTCCAGCTGGCCGAGGCCGACTGGTCGGGCGGGGAGGGCGCGAGCCTGAGAACGCTGACCAACAGCGGCGGGCATTTGCCGCTGCCGGTGGTGCGCAGATTGCGGGCGCTATTCCCCGACGCGCAATTGCATCTGATGTACGGGCTGACCGAGGCGTTCCGCTCGACCAGCTTGGACCCGGCGCTGGTCGATTTGCATCCCGACAGCGTCGGCTCAGCGATCCCGTTCGCCGACATCGCGGTCGTGCGGCCTGATGGCAGCGAAGTTGCGCCGGGCGAGGAAGGCGAGCTGGTCCATCGCGGGCCGCTCGTCGCCCACGGTTATTGGAACGATCCGGGGCGCACCGCTGAACGGTTCCGCGATGGCGCCGTGTGGTCGGGTGATACCGTTGTTCGCGGCGGCGACGGGATGATTCGTTTCCGTGCGCGCGACAATGCGATGATCAAGGTCAGCGGCAACCGTCTGAGTCCCAACGAAATCGAGGAAGCAGCACTGGCCAGTGGAGCGGTCCGCGAAGCGCTTGCGCTCGGCGTTGCGGATGACAAGCTCGGCCAGGCGGTGCTGTTGATTGCAGTGGCGAAAGGCGAGGATGCTGAGGCGCGGCTGCGGGCCTATTTCGCCGCCGAGCTTCCGGCATTCATGCGCCCGCGCGAGATTGTCTGGCGTGATTCGCTTCCGGTCGGTCCGACGGGTAAACTCGACCGCGCGGCGCTGGTGAGGGAGTTCGGATGAAGGATATGGGGCCAATCCCGGAGTGGTTCAGTCCGGGAGAAGACGCCCAGCTGAGGATCGGCGGCTGGTCGGCGGACGAGCTGATCGACCAGGCCGGGGGGACGCCTCTGTTCGCTTATGACAATAATATTGTCGGCGGGCAGGTTGCCCGCTTCCGAGCCGCTATGCCCGACGGACTTGCTCTGCATTATGCCGTCAAGGCAAATCCTTATGGACCATTGTTGAGATTTCTTGCGCGCTACGTTGATGGTTTTGACATTGCCTCGGCGGGAGAGCTTCAGGCGCTCAAGGATGCGGATATCGACAGCCTGCCGGTCAGTTTCGCCGGGCCGGGCAAGCGCGACTCGGAGATCGAAGTGGCAATTGCCGCGGGGGTAACCTTGAACATCGAGAGCGAAAGCGAGGCCGACCGGGCGCTCGCCATCGCCGAACTGGTCGGGCGGCAGCCCAAGATCGCGGTGCGGGTCAACCCGCCGTTCGGGATCAAGGGGGCGGGCATGAAGATGGGCGGCCTTGCCAGCCCGTTCGGGGTCGATGCGGATCGCGCCGCTGCGTTGGTCAGGCAGCTGATCGCTGTCGGCGCGGACTGGCGCGGGCTGCATATTTTCGCCGGATCGCAGGTGCTCAGCGCCGACGCCTTGATCGAAGCGCAGCGCGCAACCGTCGCGCTGGCGGCGGACATTGCCGCAGCCGCCGGGGCCGAGCCGCCCGAGATCAATCTTGGCGGCGGTTTCGGCATCCCTTATTTTCCCGGCGAGCAGCCGCTCGACATCATCGCGGTCGGCGCGGCGTTGGGAGAAACCCTCGTCAAGGTCCCGGACTCGCTCGCCAATACCCGTTTTGCAATCGAGCTTGGCCGATGGCTGGTGGGCGAGGCGGGCGTCTATCTGACCCGCATCATCGACCGCAAGGTCAGCGGCGGGCGCACGTTCCTGATTGCCGACGGCGGGCTGCACCACATGCTCGCCGCGAGCGGGAATTTGGGCCAGGTCCTGCGGCGCAATTATCCGGTGGCGATGGCCGGCCGGTTCGGCTGCGAGTTCGACGAGGAGGTGACCATAACCGGTTGCCTGTGCACACCGCTCGACCTGCTGGCGGATAAGGTCTCTCTCCCTCATGCCGAACCCGGCGACGTGGTCGCGATCTTCTGCGCCGGAGCATACGGACTCTCGGCCAGTCCGCAGGCGTTCCTCAACCATCCCCCAGCGAGGGAAATGCTGGTCTAGGGATAGATCGCTTCGACGAAATACAGGCCGTCCGGCGGGGCGTTGAGGCCAAGCGCGGCGCGGTCGCGGGCTTCGAGGGCAGACTGGATGTCGCCGTGCGCCCATTGCCCGCGCCCGACCATGACCAGGCAGCCGACCATCGAGCGGACCTGGTGATGGAGGAAGCTGCGCGCCGCGGCCTCGATCCGGATATTCTCGCCTTCGCGGATAATTTCCAATCGATCGAGCGTCTTGACCGGGCTGTTTGACTGGCAGTGGGCCGAGCGGAAGGTGGTGAAATCGTGGGTCCCGATCAGCATTGCCGCGCTCGCGGTCATCGCCTCGACGTCGAGCGGGGTCGGGATGTGCCAGATATGCCCGCGCTCGATCGACGGC
>JBDSNQ010000268.1:0-10331 GCA_039915275.1 Sphingomicrobium sp. | reverse complement strand
GGATCACCAGTTCAAGCCCATCATCAGAGGTTTCGGCGCCAACATCGAGCCGCCCGCCGCGGACCAAAGCGTCGCCGGCGAGCAAGGCGAGGTTGAGCAGCAGCTTGATCGCGCCCTTGGGCAATTTATCACCCGACACCATCCAGCCCAATTCGATCCGCCGCTCGCGCCCGAAGATTCCCTCGAGCGCGGCCTGCGCCTCGCGCGTGTCGATGCTGTCGCCGAAACCACCGGCGGCGCCGAACGCCAAGCGGAAGAATTTCAATTTGTTGGCCGAGGCCCGGGCGCTTTCGCCGAGCAATTCGAGGCACTTCTCGCGCATCTCGGGGTCCTGCTCATCAGCCATCAGCTCGATGCCATTATTGAGCGCCCCGACCGGCGACATCAGGTCATGGCACAGGCGTGAGCAGAGCAGGCTGGCAAGGTCGGCGGGGTTCATGGTCGCGTTTTGTGCGGCATCGCCGGGTCCAGCGCAAGGCAGTCTTCAGGCTTGAACCGTCTCACAATGAACCCATATTCATTGAGGATGGCCGGGGGGCAGCAGATTATTCACGTCAAACTCGAGCCGGAGCAAGCGGGCTGGCGCCTCGACCGCGCGCTTGCCGTCGCGGTGCCAACCCTGTCGCGCGAGCGGCTAAAGGCGCTGATCCGCAATGGCGCGCTGACCCCGTTGGTTCGCGACCCCGCGACCAAGGTCAAAGGCGGTGAGCGTTTCGAGCTGGCGGTGCCCGAACCAACGGCGGCGCATAACGAGCCGCAAGACATCCCGCTCACGATTGTGTTCGAGGACGAGCATCTGCTGGTGATCGACAAGGCCGCCGGGCTGGTGGTCCATCCCGCGGCGGGCAATTTTGACCGGACGCTGGTCAACGCACTGCTCCACCATTGCGGGGCCAGTCTGTCGGGGATCGGCGGCGTTGCCCGGCCGGGGATCGTCCACCGCATCGACAAGGACACGTCGGGATTGCTGGTCGTCGCCAAGACCGACGTCGCCCATGAGGGTCTGGCGAAACAGTTTGCCGCGCACAGTATCGAGCGGCGCTATCTGGCGATCGTCTCGGGCGTGCCGCGGACCAGCGGCGGCATGATCGACGCGCCCCTCGCGCGCTCGTCCGCCAATCGCAAGAAGATGGCGGTGGTAGCTGAAGGTCGCGGCAAGCGCGCGGTGACCCACTGGAAACGGCTTGAGATTTTGCGTGATGCGGCGCTGGTTGAGTGCCGGCTCGAAACCGGCCGCACCCACCAGGTCCGGGTGCACATGGCATCGATCGGCCATCCGCTGATTGGCGATCCGTTTTACGGTGGCTCGGGCAAGACCCATCGTAAATTATTAAACGAACTCAGTTTTCATCGACAAGCACTGCACGCGGCAAAAATTGGATTCATCCATCCGGTAACCCGGCACCGTATATCCTTTGAGAGCGCCATTCCGGCCGACATGCAGGAACTGTTCAGCGCACTTGGTGTATAGTTATTGACTCGCTAGGGCGTTTTAAGACGCCCGGCCCAGGGAGAAAGCGACTACATGGCACAGCAAAAGAGCATCGTCTCAATTCCGTCGTCAGGCGGAGAGGCCGGGCTCAATCGCTATCTTAGCGAAATCAAGAAATTCCCGATCCTCGCTCCCGAGGAAGAGTTTATGCTGGCCAAGGCGTGGCGCGAGCATGGCGATACCGACGCCGCCGCCAAACTGGTCAATTCGCACCTGCGGCTCGTGGCCAAGATCGCCATGGGCTACCGCGGCTACGGCCTCCCGGTCAGCGAGCTCATCTCCGAGGGCAACATCGGCCTGATGCAGGGCGTCAAGAAGTTCGAGCCCGACCGCGGCTTCAGGCTCGCAACCTATGCGATGTGGTGGATCCGCGCCTCGATCCAGGAATTCATCCTGCGCTCTTGGAGCCTGGTCAAAATGGGCACCACCGCCGCTCAGAAAAAGCTGTTTTTCAACCTCAGGCGGATGAAAAACCAGATCGACGCGTTCGAAGAGGGCGACTTGAAGCCCGCCGACGTGACCAAGATCGCGACCGACCTCGGCGTCACCGAAGAAGAAGTGATCTCGATGAACCGCCGCATGGGCCACGGCGGCGACACCTCCTTGAACGCACCGCTCAAGGGCGATGAAGGCGGCGAAGGCCAATGGCAGGATTTCCTGGTCGACAATGGACCTCTGCAGGACGAACTCCTCGCCGAAGACGAAGAAGCCCGCGTCCGCCACGATTTGCTGCTCGACGCGCTGGAATCCTTGAACGACCGCGAGAAGCATATCCTGATGGAGCGGCGCCTGACCGACGAGCCCAAAACGCTCGAGGAACTGAGCCAGGTCTATGACGTCAGCCGCGAGCGGATCCGCCAGATCGAAGTGCGGGCGTTCGAGAAATTGCAAGCGGCGCTGCTGCGACTGGCGGGCGAGAAGAGGCTCCTGCCCGCCAGCTAGTTCGTTGCGGCGTCCTCAAAGCGACACCCCCTTGCCTTCCGCCGCGAAGAGTCAGACGGTGGATCTTTCGAAGAGCGCGCCAAGTGCGCCTTCAGGCGACTCGCGCGCCCCGCAACGGGACGAGAGGAGAGTCACATGGGCGCTGAATCCAAAATCGGAGAATCAAAGGGCACTCGAGTTATCGCGCTGGTCGGTCCGGCCGGCGCGGGAAAGACCAGCCTGGCCGAAGCGATGCTGTTCGCGGCCGGCGCGACCGATCGCCTGGGCGCGACCGCCAATGGCTCGAGCACCGGCGACAGCAGCCCGGAAGCTCGCCAGCGCGGCGGCTCGACCGAACTCAACCTCTACAATTTCAACTATCTCGGCGACCAGTTCGCGATCATCGACAGCCCCGGCTCGGTCGGTTTCGCCGCCGATGGCGCGCGCGCTTTGGCACTGGTCGACATGGCGATCCTGGTGGTTGATCCCGACCCGGCGCGAGCGCCGCTCGCCGCCCCTGCCCTGCGCGTGCTGGACGAGCTTGGCATCCCTCACCTGATCTTCGTCAACCGCATCGACCAGGCCCACGGCCGCATCCGCGACCTCCTCTCCGCGTTGCAACCGATGAGCGTATCGCCGCTGATCGCGCGCCAGATCCCGATCCGCGAAGGCGATAAGGTCACCGGCTTCGTCGACCTCGCGCTGGAACGCGCGTTCCATTACCGGCCCGGCAAAGACAGCGAGCGGATCGAAATCCCCGCCGACCTTCAGGCGCGCGAAGCCGAAGCGCGTACTCACATGCTCGAACAATTGGCGGATCACGACGATGAGTTGCTCGAGCAATTGCTGATGGACGAAGCGCCAAGCCAGGACCGCGTCCTCCAGGACCTCGCCCGCGAAACCGGGGAAAGCCTCGGCGTGCCGGTGCTGTTCGGCTCGGCCAGCAGCGCGTGGGGCGTCCGGCGGCTGTTAAAGGCCCTCCGCCACGAGGCGCCGGCCCCGCAAGCGGCCGCTCGGCGTCTGTCGGTGACCGATCCATCGCTGCACATATTCAAGATCTACCACGGCGGTTCGGTCGGTCGGCTAGCGCTGGCGCGCGTGCTTGGCGGCCACCTCGACGAAGGCGCTGACGTCAAGACCAGCGACGGCGAGGCTGCCCGGCTCGGCGCCTTGTTCCGGATGCAGGGCGACAAGACCCACAAGGTCGCCGAGGCGCGCGACGGCGATCTCGTCGCGGTCGCCAAGATCGACAGTGTCAAGGCCGGCGAATGGCTCGGCCTGGGCAAGCTGCCGCCGCCGATCGAGAGCGAATTCCCGTCGCGCAACTTCGCGCTGGCGATCGAGCCCGCCGACCGCAAGGACGACGTCCGCCTGTCCGGCGCGTTGCAGCGGCTGCTGGAGGAGGATTGCGCGCTGATCCTCGAGCATGACGAAGCCAGCCACGAAATGCGCTTGAAGGGCGTCAACGACGAGCATCTCAACACGGTGCTGGCGCGGCTGAAGCGGCGTTATGGGGTCGAAGTGAAGTCGCACCCGCCCTCGATCGGCTATCGCGAGTCGATCCGCCGTTCGGTCACGCAGAAGGGCCGCCACAAGAAGCAGTCCGGCGGCCATGGCCAGTTCGGCGACGTGATCATCGAGATCAAGCCGCTGCCGCGCGGCGCGGGATTCGAATTCCACGACAAGATCAGCGGCGGCGCGGTGCCGCGGCAATGGATCCCGGCGGTCGAGCATGGCGTCAAGGAAGCGATGCACAAGGGCCCGTTGGGTTTTCCGGTGGAAGATGTCGCGGTGACCCTGATCGACGGCAGCTATCACAGCGTCGACAGCAGCGAACTGGCGTTCCGGATGGCCGGGCGGATCGCGATGAGCGAAGCGCTCGCCGCCGCCAGTCCGCATTTGCTCGAACCCGTCCAACGCCTGACCGTCGTCTGTCCATCCAGCGCCACCAGCCGCATTACTTCGGCGGTCGCCAGCCGCCGCGGCCAAATGCTCGGCATGGTACCGCGCGATGGCTGGACCGGTTGGGACCGGGTCGATGCGCTGATCCCCGAAGCCGAGCTGGGCGGACTGGAGGCCGAGCTTCGGTCGCAGAGCCATGGCCTCGCGACCTATGAAGCGGGTTTCGACCATCTCGCCGAATTGAACGGGACGCTGGCCGACAAGATCGTCCAGCAGAAAATGCCGGAACCGGCCTGAGCGCCCGCGACCGCGACACGACGCTTGCGATCGCCTAGGGCGGCGCCCGATGAGGCATTGGTTCAAAGACAAGCACTTCAAGTCGCTGCTCAAGAACAGCGGCTACCTTGCAGCGTCCAAAGCCGTGGCCGCGGTTGGGGGCATCTCGACGCTCGCCTTCGCCGGACGCGGCCTCGGTGTCGACCTGTTCGGAATGCTCATCCTGATCGTCAGCTACGCGAAAGCGGCGAGCGGGATCAGCAAGTTCGAATCATGGCAATTGATTGTGCGCTTTGGTGGATCGGCGCTGGCGACGGGTGATCATGAGGAATTCAAGGCCTCGACCGGCTTTGCCTTTGCCCTCGACGTGGTCAGCGGTATCGGCGGAATGATCGTAGCGGTCATCCTTTTGCCGTTCGTCGGTCGCTGGTTCGGCATAACCGACCATTATTTGTGGCTGGCGATCCTTTACTGCTCGCTCTTGCCGGTCATGGGCGCGGCGACGCCCGTCGGTGTCCTGCGCGCGCTGGACCGATTCGACCTGATCAGCTGGCAGGGCACCGCTAGCCCGATCGCGCGGGCGGTCCTCGCCAGCATCGCCTGGTCCATGTCTGCGCCGTTCGAGGCCTATGTTGCGATCTGGTTCGTCACCGACCTCGGCGGCGACCTCTATCTGTGGTTCCTGGCTTGGCGCGAATTGCGCCGGAAAGGACTGATGGACGGAATCAGGCCAACGCTTAGGCCGACCGCCCTTCCAGGCGCGTGGCGGTTCGCGATCCAGGTCAATCTGACCGGGAGCCTGTCGACCGTCTGGGGACCGATCGCGCGATTGGTTGTCGGCGGGTTGCTGGGACCGGCCGCCGCGGCCTTGTTCCGCATCGCGTCAAGCCTTGCCGACAGCGCCCAAAAGCCCGCCGACTTCCTCGCCAAGGCGTTCTACCCCGAGATCGTCCGCATGGATCTCGCGACCAAACAGCCGTGGCGCCTGATGCTGCGCAGCGGCGCGGTTGCTGGCGTGGTCGCGCTTGTGCTCGTGCTCCTGCTGCTGCTGGGCGGAAGGTCGCTGATCCTCCTCCTGTTCGGCAAAGAATTCCTTGGCACCTATCCCATCCTGATGGTCCTGATCATCGCGCCCGTGATCGGCATCGTTAGCTTCCCACTGCCGTCGATGCTGCTGGCGCTCGACCGGCCCGACGCCCCGCTCAAGGCGCGCCTGGTCGGATCGATCGTCTATTTCGCCCTGATCGCGCCTTTGTGCCTGCGCTTCGGCGTGATGGGCGCAGCGGCTGCCTTCGTCGCGGGCTATGCCGCCATGGCGCTGACTCTGATCATCCACGTCCGGACTGAATATCGCCGGATGCGCTTGGCAACCCGAAAAGCGACCTGACCAAGTTCCTTGCGCGCGAAACCGGGCGCGTGTTGCTTGGCTGAAACCGCTTGTCCATAAGCCATTCCATATTGCGACGGTGATCGGGAGAAATGGACGTGAACAAGCGACTGACCTGGTTCATCCTGTTCGCGCTCGTGCTCGGGGTCATCACCGGCTGGGCGATCAACGCCGCGATCGACGACGGCAGCCCTGAAAGCGCCGCCCACCTGACCGAGATCGCCGGTTATATGAGCATCGTCACGACGCTGTTCCTGCGCCTGATCAAGATGATCATCGCGCCCTTGGTGTTTTCAACGCTGGTCGCCGGCATCGCGCATATGGGTGATATCGCCGCGCTTGGCCGCGTCGGCCTACGCTCGCTCGGCTGGTTCATTGGCGCGACGTTCATTTCGCTCAGCTTGGGGCTGATCCTCGTCAATTTACTGCAGCCGGGCGTGGGCCTGAACCTGCCGCTGCCGCCGGTGACCGCCGCCAGCGGGATCGAGACCGCCGCCTTCAACCTCAAGGATTTCGTCAGCCATTTGGTGCCCGCATCGATCTTCGACGCGATGAGCACCAACGAAATCCTGCCGATCGTCATTTTCTCGATTTTCTTCGGGGTCGCGCTGACCGCGGTCGGTGACAAGGGCAAGCCGATCGTCCGCGGCGTCGAATCTTTGGTCAGCGTCATGCTCCAGCTGACCAATTATGTGATGCGGTTCGCGCCGTTCGCAGTGTTCACGGCAGTGGCTAGCTCGATCGCCGAACGCGGCCCGCAAATCATTTTCACCTTCGGCAAGTTCGTCGGCAGTTTCTATCTCGGCCTGGCGCTACTGTGGGCGATCCTGATCGGCGCGGCGTTCGTCATCGTCGGGCCGAGGACGCGCCATTTGGTGCGCTACATCCGCGATCCGGTCGTGCTCGCTTTTTCGACTGCGTCGAGTGAGGCCGCTTATCCGCGCACGCTGGAGGCGCTCGACCGCTTCGGCGTGCCGCCGCGCATCGCCAGCTTCGTCCTGCCATTGGGCTATTCGTTCAATCTCGACGGGTCGATGATGTACATGACCTTCGCGTCGATCTTCATCGCTCAGGCTTATGGCATCGACCTGACACTCGGCCAGGAAATCACCATGCTGCTGGTGCTGATGATCACGTCGAAGGGCATGGCCGGGGTGCCGCGCGCCAGCCTGGTGGTGATCGCCGCTACTTTGTCGATGTTCAAGATCCCCGAGGCCGGGCTGCTGCTGATCCTCGCCGTCGACCATTTCCTCGATATGGGCCGCTCGGCGACCAACGTCGTCGGCAATGCGGTCGCGGCCACCGTCGTCGCGCGGTGGGAAGGCACGTTGAACCCGGAAGAGCCGCCCGACATAACGGTGCAGCACGCCCCCTCGCACGTTCAGCGCAAGGGCAAGATCCACGACCATTTCTAGCCGAACGGATCGTCGATCGAGGGCGGCGGGACGGTGAAGAATTTCGGCCCCGTTTCGGTGATGTGGAAACAATCCTCAAGCCGGATGCCAAACTTGCCCGGAAGATAAATGCCGGGCTCGTTGGAAAAGCACATGCCGGGCGCCAACGGCGTCATTTCGCCGTGGACGAGGTTGACCGGTTCGTGGACTTCCATGCCGATGCCGTGCCCGGTGCGATGCGAGGGTCCGGGGAGCTTGTAGCCGGGGCCGTAACCCCAGCTTTGGTAAGCTTTGCGGACCGCGTCATCGACGCTGCCCGCCGGAGCACCGATTTTGGCTGCTTTCATCGCGATGTCCTGGCCGCGGAGCATCTGGGTCCACACCTTGCGCTGTTCCGCGGTCGGCGGCGCGCCGAAGATGAAGCTGCGCGAAATGTCCGACTGATAGCCGTGGACCGAGCAGCCGCAGTCGAGCAGCACGACCTCGCCGCGGCGGACCGCTTGCGGCTTGTGCGACCCGTGCGGATAGGCGCTGGCCTCGCCCAGCAGGACCAAGGCAAATTCGGGACGTCCGCCCTGAGCCGTGACCGCGGCGTCGATCATTGCGCCGATATCGGCCGGGGTCATGCCTTCGGCGATGCGCGGCGCAACGGAGCGATAGGCCGCGACCATGATGTCAGCCGCCGACTGCATCAACGCGAGCTCGGCGGGTGATTTCAGCATTCGGCAACCACGAACGACCGGGTTGGCGTTGACGACGTTGACCTTGCCGAGCTGCTTCAAAAGGCGGTCGAGGATGAAGAAGCGGTTGGTCTCCTCGAAGCCGACCGGCCGCTTGGCGATGCCGCGCTCGCGCAGGAAGTTGGCGACCAGCTTCAACGGTTCCTCATCCTCCTGCCAGACGCGAATTTCTGCCGGCACGCCGAGGCTCTCGGCGACCGACGGCCGCTCGAAGAACGGCGTGATGATGATCGGATCGCCCTCGGCGGGAATGACGGCCGCGGTCAATCGCTCCGAGCGCGACCACTGGACGCCGGTGAAATAGTCGAGGCTGGGGCCCGACTCGATGAGCAGCGAACCGATGCTGTTTTGCTTCATCAAGGCGCGGGCCTTGGCCAGACGCCGCATACGCTCCGCGGGTCCGATCGGCGGCGGCAGCGGCACCAACGCAAGCTCAGCAGCCGCGACGGTTGCGGCGCGGAGGCCGGCACTGCGCAGCATGGCGACACCCGCGACCACGGCCCCGCTTGCCACGAACGCTCGGCGACCGAATTCGAATTGCCCCATCTGCAAGCCTCCCAGCACTCGGTTTCGCCCAACATGTTGCACGATCGGAGCCAATCGGCCAGCACGCCGCAGTGAACGATTCCCCCGCCAGATCATCGAGCCAAGCGACGACCTCGGTCGCGTCCCGCCGCCGCCCCGGCAGCCGCGAGACGGTCGCGCTGCTCGCCGGCCTGATGGCATTGAACGCCTTCGCCATCGACGCGATGATCCCGGCGCTGCCGGCGATCGGGCGATCGCTCAACGTCGCCGATGACAACCACCGCCAGCTGGTCGTGGTCGCTTACATGATCGGCTTTGGGTCGAGCCAATTGTTGTGGGGGCCGCTTGCCGACCGCTTCGGCCGAAAGCCGATCCTGGCGGCGGGAATCGCTCTCTATGCAACCTTTGCCTTGCTGTGCGGCATCGCCGGCAGTTTCCCGCTGCTGATCGCTGGCCGCGTCGCGATGGGCGCCTCGGCGGCGGTCACCCGCGTCCTGGTCGTCGCCATGGTCCGCGACCTGTTCGAAGCCGAGGCGATGGCGCGGGTGATGAGCCTGGTGTTCATGGTCTTCATGCTGGTGCCGGTGCTGGCGCCGAGCATCGGCCAGGCGATCCTGCTGTTCGCGCCGTGGCGGGCGATCTTCCTCGTCCTCGCGGCTTATGCTTTGGTGATGCTGACCTGGTCGCAGCTGCGCCTGCCCGAGACGCTGCATCCCGAATTTCGCCGTTCGCTCGCCTGGCGCGACGTCGGCAGCGCGGCCTGGGAGACCATCCGCGAGCCGATGTCGCGCGGCTATACGCTGGCGCTGGCGCTGACCTTCGGCGGACTGGTCGCTTACATCTCGTCGGTCCAGCAGATTGTATTCGACGCGTTCAAGGCGCCCAACGCGATCGGCCTAGTGTTCGCCGCGGTCGCGGCGCCAATGGCGCTGGCGGCATGGGCCAATTCGAAGATCGTCGGCCGCTTTGGCTTGAGGCGCGTCGGGCACGGCGGTGCGGCGGCGCTTGCGCTGGTGACTGCGGTCCACGCCGGGATCGCCACAACAGGCGCGGAGACGCTGACGATCTTCATCGTCTTCCAGGGTTTGGCGATGGCCTGCTTCGCCTTCACCTCGTCCAATATCAGCACGTTGGCGATGGCGCATATGGGCCCAATCGCCGGCACAGCGTCGTCGGTTCAGGGGGTGGTCGGGACCATCGGCGGTGCCATGATCGGACTGGTCATCGGCCAAGCGTTCGACGGCACGCCGCGGCCATTCCTATGGGGCATGGCGACATGCGCCGCGCTGGCTTTCCTGATCGTCCTGGCGACCGAACCCAAGCGGCTGTTCGCGGGCGTTGAGGCGCGGGCGCCGGCGGACCCGACCGAGCCGGCCGAACCTTGTCCACCGTCAGAATTCTAAGCGCCAAAAGGAGCCCACGACCACCATCCGCGCGCGGCCGAGGGGGAAGCTCGCCGCGCAGCGGTGGGTAGCGAAACGCTTACGCCTCGACCGGGTCGCTTCCGCTTGCCTCCTCGGCCTCGTCGGCGCCGATCATCAGCGCCTCGGCGACCTCGTCGGTGCGACCGCGAATGGAATTCTCGAGGCGCTGAGCGACCTCGGGATTTTCCTCGAGATAGATTTTGGAATTCTCGCGGCCCTGGCCAATGCGGATCGAATCGTAGCTGAACCAGGCACCGGATTTCTCGACCA
>JBDSNQ010000152.1:0-2181 GCA_039915275.1 Sphingomicrobium sp. | reverse complement strand
TGTTCCGGCGGGTCGCCGGGCGGCGCTATCGCGGACGCAAGGGCGGCATCAGCCCGTGGGTCGTGCTGTGGGGCCTCAATGAGCTCAGCAATTCGCGCCGCAGTGGCTTGGGCGGCGGCTGGGGCGGTGGTTCCGGCTGGGGTGGCGGCAGCGGTTTTGGCGGAGGCGGCGGTTTCTCGGGCGGCGGCGGCTCGTTCGGCGGCGGCGGAGCGTCGGGCGGATGGTGATGCGGCGCCTCAGCGATGCCGACCACGCCAAGGCCAGCGCAGCCATCTCGGCGGCCGAAGCCAAAAGCAACGGCGAGATCGTCGCGGTCGCGACCGATTTGAGCGATCCCTATCACGACGTCGCATTGCACTGGGCGGTGATTGTGATGATCGCAGTACTGGCGTGGGCGGCGGCGTTTCCGGCCTGGCTGACCTGGTGGTTCGATACGCTGATGGGCGGCTGGCGGCCCGAGCCGAGCTTGCGCGAACTGTTGACGTTTCTGATGGCGCTGGCGGTGCTCAAGTTCACCGCAATGCTGCTGATCCTCAAATATCTGCCGCTGCGGCTGGCGTTGACCCCGGGCGCGACCAAGCATCGCCGGGTGCGGCGGCGCGCGGTGACGGTGTTCAAGGCGGCGGCCGAACGGCGCACGGTCGGGCGGACCGGTGTGCTGATCTATCTGTCGATGGGCGAACGGCGGGCCGAGATTGTCGCCGACGAGGCAATTCTCAAGGTCACCGACGAGCATGTCTGGGGCGGGGCGATGGAAGCTTTGCTGGTCGAAGTCCGCGCCGGTCGACCCGCCGAGGGCATCGCCGCCGCGATTCAGGCGGTCGGCGCAGTGCTGGCCGAGCATTTCCCACGCACCGCGGGCGACACCAACGAAATCCCGAACAAACTGATCGAATTATGAGCGGCGACGAGGTCGGTCCGGCCGAGGTCAAATGGCAAGGCAAATATATCCGCGCGATGCAGCGCGGGCGGTGGGAATATGTCAGCCGCGTTGGCGACGTCCGCGCGGTCGTGATCTTCGCCGAATATGACGGTAGGGTGATCCTGATCGATCAGACGCGGGTCGGGCTTGGCCGCCGCTGCCTCGAGCTGCCCGCCGGGCTGGTCGGTGACGAGGACCCCAATGCGACGGTCGAGGAGACGGCGGTCAAGGAGCTCGAGGAGGAGACCGGTTTCACTGCCGAGCGGATCGAGCGGCTCGGCGATTTTAACGCCTCGCCGGGGATGCTGTCGGAAGGCTTCACATTGGTCCGCGCCCATGGCGTGCGGCCGACCGGCGTCGCCCATGAAGCGGACATCGTCGTTCATCTGGTCGCGCACGCCGACATCCCGGCGTTGATCGAGCAAAAGCGTGCCGAAGGCATGGCTATCGATGTCAAGCTGCTGATTTTCCTGAATTTTTAGGACTCTCCATTCGCTTGCGGAGTGATAACCGCCGTTGGTCGAACTTGGGCTTACAGCGCTAATTTTGTTCGCTACCGCTTCGCCACAATCAGGATATTTTCGGGGGATGGTTCATGAAGCGGATGGTGTTGGCGGGGAGCGCCTTGGTGGCGCTGGGCGGATGCGCGGCCGGAAACCCTTACACGGGTGTCGAGGCGGGTCCGGCCGCGGTGGCGGAAGCGCCGGCTGCGGTTGTTGTTCCGGCGACGATCCCTGTGCCTGACAATGTCCTGCTCGCTGATTGGACGGGTCCCTATGGCGGCGTGCCGCCGTGGGACCGGGTCAAGATCACGCAATTCCCCGAGGCGCCGCAATTCTCGATCGAGGAGCAACGGCGCGAGATCGCGGCGATCGCCGACAATGCCGAAGCGCCGACCTTCGACAACAGCATCGTCGCGCTCGAGAAATCGGGGCAGCGCCTCAACCGCGTCGGGACGATTTACGGCCTTTACTCCAACAATCTGTCGTCGCCTGAATTTCAGGCAGTGGAAAAGGAGTGGGATCCCAAGCTGTCCGCGGCCAGCGATGAAGTCACCCTCAACCCCAAGCTCTTCCAGCGCA
Source organism: Sphingomicrobium sp. (assembly GCA_039915275.1). Classification (GTDB taxonomy): domain Bacteria; phylum Pseudomonadota; class Alphaproteobacteria; order Sphingomonadales; family Sphingomonadaceae; genus Sphingomicrobium. Next base: position 177 of record JBDSNQ010000152.1, on the reverse strand, counting down.
TCAAGGCGGTCTACGACAGTCGGGCTGGCCTCGGGCTCGACGCCAAGCAACTGCGCCTGGTCGAGAAGACTTACGAAAGCTACGTCCGCAACGGCGCCAACCTCGAGCCGGCCCCGAAAGAGCAACTGGCGGCCATCAACCAGCAGCTTGCCAGCGCGTTTGGATCTTTCAGCAACA
>JBDSNQ010000118.1:0-2292 GCA_039915275.1 Sphingomicrobium sp. | reverse complement strand
GCGACTAGTCCCCCGCGAACAATGAACGGATCGGCGGGAAACACAATGCGGGCATTCCTTTTTCCGGGGCAGGGCAGCCAGGCGGTCGGCATGGGCGTGGCCTTGAGCGAGGCGAGCCGGGCTGCGCGCGACGTTTTCGAGCAGGTCGACGAGGCGCTTGGCCAGAATCTGTTCCGGCTGATGCGTGACGGGCCCGACGACGCGCTCAAGCTGACCGAGAATGCGCAGCCGGCGATCATGGCCAATGCGATGGCGGTGTATGCGGCGCTGACTCGCGAAGGCGGCGTGGAATTGACCAAGGCGGCGCAGTTCGTCGCCGGTCATAGCCTTGGCGAATATTCAGCGCTGTGCGCGGCGGGGTCGTTCGGCCTGGCGACCACCGCCAAGCTACTCAAGCTGCGCGGCCAGGCGATGCAGGCGGCGGTGCCGGTCGGTGTCGGCGCGATGGCGGCGCTGCTCGGCGCGGATGTCGAGTTGGCGCAGCGGATCGCGGACGCGGCGGCTGAGGGCGAGGTGTGCACTGTCGCCAATGACAATGACCCGGGGCAGGTGGTGCTGTCGGGGCACGCGGGCGCGATCGAGCGCGCGATCGAGATGGCCAAGGAGATGGGCGCCAAGCGCGCGGTATTGCTGCCGGTGTCGGCGCCGTTCCACTGCCCGCTGATGCAGCCCGCCGCCGACGCGATGCAGGACGCGCTGAGCTATGTCGTGGTCGAGCAGCCGGTGGTGCCGATTTACGCCAACGTGACCGCCGCGCCGGAGACCGATCCGGACAAAATCCGCGGGCTGCTGATCGACCAGGTGACCGGCATGGTCCGCTGGCGCGAGAGCGTGGCAGCGATGGCGGATGCGGGGATCGACGAATTCATCGAATTGGGCGGCAAGGTCTTGGGTCCAATGGTCAAACGCACCGCGCCGGAGGTGAAGGTGGTAAGCGTTGTCACCATCGGAGACGTGGAAGCGCTGGCGAAGGAGATCGCATGATGTTCGACCTCACAGGAATGACCGCATTGGTGACGGGGGCGAGTGGCGGGCTGGGGTCGTCGATTGCTCGGGCGCTGGCGGGGCAGGGGGCTCGGCTGGGGGTTTCGGGGAGCAATGTTGAAAAGCTCGCGGCATTCCGCGCGAGCCTCGGCGGCGACCATGTCGCTTTGCCGTGCAACCTTGCCGACGGCGCGGCGGTCGATGGGTTGGTGCCGGAGGCGGTTGAGGCCTTGGGCGGGAAGCTCGACATTCTCGTCAACAATGCCGGCATCACCCGCGACAATCTGGCGATGCGGATGAAGGATGAGGAATGGGACGAGGTGATCGGCGTCAACCTCGGGGCCGCGTTCCGGCTGATGCGGGCGGCGGCCAGGCCGATGATGAAGGCGCGGTTTGGACGGATCATCTCGGTCACTTCGGTCGTGGCGGTGACTGGCAACCCTGGGCAAGCGAATTACGTCGCCGCCAAGGCTGGGCTGATCGGCCTGTCCAAGGCGATGGCCATTGAGCTCGCAACGCGCGGCATCACCGTCAACTGCCTCGCGCCGGGATTCATGGCGTCGGCGATGACCGATGCGTTGAACGACCAGCAGCGGGACGGCATCCTGTCGCGAATCCCGTTGGGGTCGATGGGCAGCGGCGAGGATATCGGCGCCGCCGCGGTCTATCTCGCCAGCCGCGAGGCGGGCTACGTCACCGGGCAGACGCTGCACGTCAATGGCGGGATGGCGATGATCTGAAGCGTGCTCGGCGAAGCGCGATGGCGGCGACGATGATCGCCGACGCGAGGCCGAGCGGCACATCAATGAATTGGGCGATCGACCGCGCGAACAAAGGCGCGACCCATACCAGCGCCATCAGGCTTTTGTCCCATGAGCGGAATCCGTGCCGTTGGCCGTCGATCCACAGGAAAGCGAGCGCGGGCAGCAGCACGACATAATCATAATCGAGCACATAAGGCGTCGCGATGAGAACGGCGGCGCAGACCACAGCGTTGCGCAGCTGTGGCGCGTCGCGTTTCCACGAGATCCACGCCACCGCCGCAACCGCCGCGACGATCGCGATCGATTGCACCGCATAAGCCAGCGGGATCCCGCCGCCCCACATGCGGATCGCGGCGAACGGGCTCATGATTTTCTGCCAGCCGGTCGCGCCTTGTTCGATGATCACGTGGCGGGTCAGCGGCAGGCTGTCGAGGAACGCCTGCCATACCGGCCAGCCCCAGATCGCGAGCGTGATGGCGACGAGCAGGCCGGCGGAAAGAATCGCGCCGGTGATTGCGCGCCAGTTGCGCGTCGCCAGCAGCAA
>JBDSNQ010000265.1:0-14399 GCA_039915275.1 Sphingomicrobium sp. | reverse complement strand
GCGGCGATCATCGCCACCGCCTCGGCCAGGCTCAACATCTGTTGCCGGTCCTCGGAACCGAGCCGGCGCAGCGCAACCGAGCCTTCGTCGGCCTCGCGCTTGCCGACCACCAGCAACAGGGGGACCTTGGCCAGGCTGTGCTCGCGCACCTTATAATTGATCTTCTCATTCCTGAGGTCGGCCTCGACGCGAATGCCGGCCGCCTTGAGCGCGGCAGCAACCTCGGCCGCATAATCATCCGCATCGGAGACGATCGTCGCGACCACCGCCTGCACCGGCGCCAGCCACAGCGGAAACCTGCCGGCATAATGTTCGATGAGGATGCCGATGAAGCGCTCGAAGGTGCCGATGATCGCGCGGTGGAGCATCACCGGGCGATGGCGGGCGCCGTCCTCGCCGACATAACTCGCGTCGAGTCGTTCGGGCAGCACGGTGTCGGTCTGCATGGTGCCGACCTGCCAGGTCCGGCCGATGGCGTCGGTCAAATGAAATTCGAGCTTGGGCGCGTAGAACGCGCCTTCGCCGGGCAGCTCCTCCCAGCCGAACTCGGGCGTGGCGCGGCCCGCCGCGGCGACGGCGTCGCGCAGGACCTGCTCAGCCCGGTCCCATTCGGCATCGGTGCCGAACCGCTCGTCGGGGCGCAGCGCCAGCTTGATTACGTAAGTGTCGAAGCCGAGATCGCGATAAACGCTGTCGAGCAGGTCGCAGAAGTCCTTGATCTCGTCGATCAGCTGGTCTTCGCGCGCGAAGATATGCGCGTCGTCCTGGGTGAATTGGCGCACCCGCAGGATGCCGTGCAACGCGCCGTGGGGCTCGTTGCGATGGCAGCAGCCGAATTCGGCCAGCCGCAGCGGCAGGTCGCGGTAGCTGGTGATGCCCTGCTTGAAAACCAGCACATGGGCCGGGCAGTTCATCGGCTTCAAGGCCATCAGGTCGCTGTCGCCGGAGAAGATTGGCGCGTCGTCGTCGGTTGACGGAATCTCGTCGGGGACGACGAACATATTCTCGCGATATTTGCCCCAGTGGCCGCTCTTCTCCCACTGCTTGGCATCGATCAGTTGCGGGGTCTTGATCTCGAGATAGCCGGCGGCGTCGAGGCGGCGGCGGATATAGGCCTCGAGCTGGCGCCAGATGAGGTAGCCCTTGGGGTGCCAGAACACCGACCCCTGCGCTTCCGCCTGGAGGTGGAACAGGTCCATCTCCTGGCCGATCTTGCGGTGGTCGCGCTTCTCGGCTTCCTCCAGCCGGACGAGATAAGCGTCGAGCTGCTTCTTGTTGAGCCAGGCGGTGCCGTAGATCCGGCTCAGCATCGGATTTTTCGGGTCGCCGCGCCAATAGGCCCCCGACACCCGCGTCAGCTTGAATGATTGCGGATCGAGCTTGCCGGTCGAGGCGAGGTGCGGGCCACGGCACAGGTCAAGCCAATCGCCAGAGCGATACATGGTGATGGTTTCTTCGGCGGGCAGCTCCATCACCCATTCGGCCTTGAAGCGCTCGCCGCTTTGCTCAAAATATTCGCGAACCTGGTCGCGGCTCCACACCTCGCGCACCAGCGGTTCGTCACGCGCGATCAGGCGGCGCATTTCTTGCTCGATCGCGGGCAAGTCTTCCTCGGTGAACTGGCCGCGCTCGGCGGTCGGCGCGAAATCATAATAGAAACCGTCATCGGTCGCCGGGCCGAACGTGATCTGGGTGCCGGGGAACAGGCTCTGGACCGCCTCGGCGAGCACATGGGCGAAGTCGTGGCGGACCAGTTCGAGCGCGTCCTTCTCGTCGCGCGAGGTGACCAGCGCCAACGAACCGTCGCCCTCAAACGGCCGGTTGAGGTCGCGCAACTCGCCGTCGATTTTCGCGGCCAATGCCGCCTTGGCCAACCCCGGTCCGATCGCCGCGGCGACATCGGCCGGGGTCGAGCCCTCGGGCATTTCGCGCACCGACCCATCGGGCAGCGCAATCTTGAACATCCTGATCATCGCAGCGGCTCTAGCCGCCGTCCGCCGCTCCCTCAACTGCTCGCCCGGCCAGAAGTGGGATTTTGATGCCCGGGGGAGGGAATGAGAATTCGCCAGGGGCGCCGATTCGAGCCGATTCCTGTTGCGGGTGAAGCGGAATGTCCTGGTAGCTCAGCTGGCCGCTCGCCCACAGCTCGCCAAGGTCCCCACCGACGAGATGGCCGTCGACAATCGCCAGCCGGACCCCGCCGATGTGGGCGGCCAACATGAATTGGAAGGTGAGTTCGACGGATGGGCAGGCACCGAGCGTGATGGCGATCACGGGGTTGAGCTCGCGCGTCACGTCATGCTCGCCAAGTTCGATCATCGACCGCTCGCCGGGCGGATGCACGGCGGGATCGGCGAATCCGGCGAGCGAAGGAGCCTTCGCCCACGCTCCGCCGAGCACATCGAGCAGGTCGCAGTCGAGCACCGACTTGAGCGCGTCGTTGAGCCGGCTGCCGATGAAGTCCCAGGCGAGCTTCATGCCGCCGACATCGGGGTTGTCACACATGCGGTTGCGGACCTGCTCGGCAACCGAGCCCAGCCGCTCGGGGAGCAGATCGCCGAGGGTTATGCGGTCGGTCAATTCACCCTCCCAGCGACAGGCCATGGATGGCGCTGGCGCCGGCCGCAAGGTCGATCCGGGGAGTCAGCACCAGCGCCGCGCGGGTCCGTTCGATCCGGCGGGCGCGCTGAGCGCGCAGGATCAGTGCCGCCGCGATCGCTGCCAGCGCGGCGAGCAAGCCCAACAGCAGAGCCGGGCTGGCTCCGAACATGGCGCGGGGCGGGGCCGTGGCCGACACTGGCACTTGGGGTTGGACCGCTGCCGGAGCCGGTGCAACCTCCAGGGACGGCGAGAATCCCGGCGCGGGTAGCGGCTCATCGCGAGCTATCACCGGCGGCGCTGCCGGGGCGACCGCAACGGGTGCCGGTGATGACGGGTGCGCCGCCGGGACTGGCGCCGCAGGTTGAGCCGCGGCGCTCGGTTTTGGCACAATAGTGGCGGCAGGACGGGGCACGGTGGCAGTCGGTGCCGGGACCAGCGCGATTCCGCTTGCCGGACGGGGCGGTGGCGGCGTTGCGATCACCGTACCCGCGCCCGGGGTGCCGGCGGGTTGCGTGGTGGTGGTGGCGGGCTGCACTGGTGGCACAATGGGCGCGGCGGTGGCCGCCGCCGGGCGCGGTGGCGCGACGGCGTTGAGCAAGCCTTGCAACAGCTTCTTGCGGGTCTTGGGCGAAATGCTGATGCCCACCGAGCCTGGGGCCGGCGACGGCGCGTTCGTAACCGCGACCGGATCTGCCTTGGTGCCGGCTGCTCCGGTATTTTGAGCCGATGCGCTGCCGGCGAGCAGAGCGGCCGTGAGTGCGGCGATTGCGAGCCTCATGGTTCCCCCCAAGGAGCCTTAGAGCAATGCAATTCCGGCTATTTTCCCGAAGCTGTCAAGGGCAAGCCATGTCCAGCCAGGGTTTAAACGGGGCTGGGCGCGGAAATTATGTCAATGACACTGGACAGACTCGCCTGATATCTTGTAAAGCTATCTTTCCGATAGGAGAAGGCTGCTTTACATGGCAAAGAGTGTCGCATTTCGCAGGTACAATTGGCGGGTCATCTGGTTAAGCCTGCTTTACGCGGGCGCCCTGCTGCTCGCGGTCTACGGCTTCAAGCATCACCTCCTGTCCGGCAGGCTCGCTTATGGTGTCGCCGTGCTGCCTGCCCTGCCAATCATCGGCATCTTCGCCGCGATCGGCCGCTATCTGGTCGAGGAGCAGGACGAATATTTGCGGATGCTGATGGTCCGCCAGACGTTGTGGGCGAGCGGCTTCGCGCTCAGCCTGGCGACGATCTGGGGCTTCCTTGAAAGCTTCGCGCTCGCCGGGCACGTCGAGGCCTATTACATCGCGGTCGCCTGGTTCTTCGGCCTTGGGCTCGGCGGCATCATCAACAAGCTCACGCTCGGCGATGGTGGCTGCTGATGGAAAATAGCCTCAAGGTGCTTCGCGCCGCGCGCAGCTGGAGCCAAAGCGACCTGGCCGACAAGCTCGAGGTGTCGCGCCAGAGCGTCAATGCGATCGAGACCGGCCGCTACGACCCGTCGCTGCCGCTCGCGTTCCGCATTGCCGAACTGTTCGCGCTGCCGATCGAGGAGATCTTCGTCTCGCCGAGCCGGCACAGCTCGAAGGCGATCTAGTCGGCGAGCGCATCCGCCAGCGCTGCCTCGATGATCGCCTCAGCCCGAACGAACAGTTCGGTTTCAACGACCAGCCCGGAGGCGTGAGCATTTTCGATCACTTGCTGCGGCCGCGAGGCGCCGATGATCGCCGATGCGACATTGGGTTCGCGCAGCACCCAGGCCAGCGCGAACTGGGGCAGCGTCAACCCCGCTTCCTCAGCGATCGGCTTCAATTGCTGTACCGCGCGCAGGACGTTGGGCTGCATCAGCCGGTCCATCCAGCCGCCCATCGTCTCGCTCGCCGCGCGAGTTCCCGAAGGCGGCGGCCGGTCGGGGTCATATTTGCCCGAGAGCACGCCTTGGCCGAGCGGCGACCAGACGATCTGCGAGATGCCATTGGCGGCGCAGAGCGGGATGACCGCGTCCTCCGGTTCGCGCCAGACCAGCGAATATTGCGGCTGGCTGGAGACGAATTTGGCGATCCCCGTGAGATCCAGTGCCGCCTGGATCTGCTTGGCCCTCCATTCCGAGAAACCGATATAACGGACCTTTCCGCTGTCGACCGCGCGGGTCAGCGCCGCCATGGTTTCCTCGAGCGGCGTGTCATCGTCGTAGCGGTGGCACTGGTAGAGATCGATGACGTCGACCTGCAGGCGCTTGAGCGACGCATCGACCTGCTTTTCGACCTGCGCCCGCGACAGGCCGCGATCGCTGTCGCTCATCGGGAAATAGAGCTTGGTGGCGAGGATATAGCTGTCGCGTGACCGGCCTTTGAGTGCCTCCCCGAGGAAGGTCTCGGCGGCGCCGCGGCCATATACGTTCGCGGTGTCGATGAAGTTGATGCCAACCTCGAACGCCGCGTCGAGACACGCTCTCGCCGAATCCGCCTCGACCCCAACCCCGTAGGTTAGCCACGACCCCAGGGAAATTTCCGAAACTTCGAGATCGCTGTCGCCCAGCTTGCGGTATTTCACCGGTATCGCCTCCTCGCCGCACCCTCAACCAGCGTGGCGCCCGCCCGTTCCTTAGATTGTCCGGACAAAGAAAATCCCGGGCGAAGCAGCTGCCTCGCCCGGGATGTTCAATGCGCTTGTCGTTGGCGCGTTAGCCGCGAACCGGCTCCGGCGGCGGCGGCGGCGGTGGCGGCGGCGGCAGCGGACACATGTCGGTCGCCAGGATCACCGAACCGTCGGCGCAGGTCTGCGTCGCGGGCGGCGCAGGCGGTGGCGGCGGGGGAGGCGGCGGCGGCGGCGGCGGGGGCGGCGGCGGCGCGAAGTTGTAGATCAGGCTCAGCAGCAGGCTGTGGGAGGTGAACCGGTTGCTGGCGTCGAAGGACGCGGTACCGCCGCTGCCATTGCCGACGCCGGCAAAGGTCAAGCCGTCAGTGAAGTTAAGCCGACCGGTGCGGAAGTAGCGATACTTCAGCCCGAGATCGATGTTGTCCGACAAAGCGGTGCGGACACCGGCGATGCCCTGGTAGGCCCAGGCGCTGTCCTTGTCGCCGAACTCCTTGACGCGGGCGCGGCCGAAACCACCGCCGATATAGGCGCCGAAGCCCTCGTTACCGAAGTCGAGTAACGCATTGCCCATGATGGACAGCACGGAGGCGTGTCCATCGACGCCGAAGTCACTGCTCGTAAAGGCGGTGCCGGCGCGGGTGTTGAAGGCTGTCAGGAAGACGGGATCGACGGTGATGCTCTTGGCCTTGGCGCGCTTGTAGCCCGCCTCCGCTTCGAGCCGGAACATGCCGAAATCGTATCCGCCGATAATATCGACGTCATAGCCCTTCTTGAATTTGACCCGGCCGAAGTTGCCCGGGGCAATGTCGGTGACGAGCGGATTGGTGAAATCGACCGAGCCGTCAATCTGCTGGCTCTTGGGGGCGATAACGCCCCCCTCAACGCCGACGTAACCGGCATTGTCTTTAGCGACCGCAGGAGTTGCGATCGCCGCCGCGGCCACGGCCGCGAGTAGATACTTGCGCATGTAATATATTCCTTTTTGAGCGCTGAATTGGCGGCTCCCTAACCGCCCGGGCACAAAAAAGTTTCAGGATTGAACTGACTTAAGGGGAGATGGCCGGGTGACTGATGCAAAAACCACACACTCCCCGACCTGGCGATTGCGGCCTAAGGCGCGTCCCCAATGACCAACGGCCAGCCCGACATTTGCTATCTCGAAACCGAGGACAACCGCCGTCTCGCCTACCGATTGCGGCCGGGCCTGGCGCCGACTCTCCTATTCCTGCCCGGCTATGCGTCGGACATGGACGGCGCCAAGGCGGTCGCGCTCGACGCATTTGCTGGTCGCCGCGGGTTGGCGATGCTGCGGTTCGATTACTCGGGCACTGGGTCGTCGAGCGGCGCCTTCGAGGATGGCACCCTGGCCGGCTGGCTCGACGAGACACTGATGATGATCGACCAGCTCACCGCGGGGCCGGTGATCTTGATTGGCTCGTCGATGGGCGCCTGGATCGCCCTCCACGTCGCGCAGCGCCTGCCGAACCGGGTGCAGGCGCTGGTCGGCATCGCCGCCGCGCCCGATTTCACCGACTGGGGGGTGCAACGCGAAGGCGGCGGCCTCTCGCCCGCCTTCCGCGAATCGGGCCAGCGCCTGCTCTTACTCAAGAGCGAAATCGCGATCGATTGTCCGGTCCGCTTGGTCCACGGCGATGCCGATCAAGACGTGCCAATCGCCGTCGCAGTCATGCTGATGGAGCGGCTGCGTTCAGCCGATGTCCAGCTGGACATCGTAAAGGCCGGCGGCCACCGACTGTCCGTACCGCATGAGATCGAAGCGATCCTTCGGACCGTCGCCGCCCTTCTGGAGCCTGCCCCATGATCCCGTTGATTGCCGTTGCCATTGCTTCCCTCGCCGCCGCCGCACCGGCCCAGTGCCCAGACGTCGTCACCCCCGATGCCTTCGTCTGCCGCGCGCTCGAAGCCAACAAAGGTGGCAAGCCCGACGCCGCCGCGACGGCGTTCGAGCAAGCCGCGCTGGCGACCGACGACAAGGATCCGGCCAAGGCGCGTATGCTTGCCGCCGCCGGCAATATGTGGATCGCCGCCGGCCAGCCGGGCAAGGCGGCGCTCAACCTCGACCGGGCGCTGGCCGGAACCGGGCTTGTGGCCGAACAGCGCGGCGAAGCCCTGCTCGACCGGGCGCGGGCAGCCGAGGCGCAGAACGATCTCAAGACCGCACGCGCCAAACTTAATGAAGCCGCAGTGATGATCCCCGACGATCCCTTCTTCTGGTATTTCTCGGCGGCGGTGGCGATCCGCGAGCTCGACAAAGCGACCGCGCAGCTGGCGATCGGCAAAGCCCTGAGCATGGCGCCGACCGACCCCAATATCCTGTTCGAAGCCGGCCATGTCGCCCATTTTGCCGGCGACGACGTTAGGGCGCGCGATTATTGGACCCGCGCCGCCGCCGCCGATCCGACCAGCCCGGCCGGCAAGGAAGCGCATAATGCGCTGGCCATTTTGCCGGCGCCCGTGACGGAGAAACTGTCGCCCGCTAAAGGGGAGTGATGCGCTTTCTCCACGCCATGCTGCGGGTGTCCGATCCGGCGGCGACCATTCGCTTTTTCAACCTGCTCGGGCTCGAGGAGCGCCGGCGGAGGGACGTCCCGCAGGGCCGTTTCACGCTTATTTTCCTCGGCGTGCCGGGCGACGATGGCGGCGAGGTCGAGCTGACCCACAATTGGGATGACCGCGGCTATGCGGGCGGCCGCAATTTCGGCCATCTCGCTTTTGAGTTCGACGACATTTACGCGTCGTGCCAGCAGCTGATGGACGCCGGAGTGACCATCAACCGCCCGCCGCGCGATGGCCGCATGGCTTTCGTCAGTTCGCCTGACGGGATTTCGATCGAGCTCTTGCAGAGAGGCGACGCGCTCGCCCCGGCTGAACCGTGGGCATCGATGCCCAATGAGGGCGAATGGTGATGCTCGAAATCATCGCCGTGCCTGCTTTCACCGATAATTACATCTGGCTGGTCCACGATGCCGACAGCGGCGAGACCGCGGTGGTCGATCCAGGTGACGCCGCGCCGCCGCTGGCCGAAGCGAACCGTCGTGGCTGGACCATCACCGAGGTGTGGAACACCCATTGGCACCCCGACCACACCGGCGGCAACGTCGCGGTTAAAGCGGCGACCGGTGCCAAGGTGTCCGGCCCGGCGGCGGAAACGATCGGCGCGCGCGACGTCGCGCTGGCCGAAGGCGACCCGCTCAGCATCGGCGCCCACCATGGTCGAATAATCGAAATCCCCGGCCACACGCTCGGCCACATCGCCTTGGTCTTCGAAGAAGCCCGCATTGCCTTTGTCGGCGACACCTTGTTCGCCATGGGATGCGGGCGGCTGTTCGAGGGAACGGCGCATCAGATGCACGGATCGCTGCAGCGGCTGGTGTCGCTCCCAGCAGAAACCGCGCTTTACTGCGGGCACGAATATACGCTCGCCAACGCGCGTTTCGCGGCCCACGCCGAGCCCGACAACCCGGTCATCGCGGCGCGGCTGGCCGAAGTCGAACGGATGCGCGCCGAGGGCCAGGTGACCCTGCCCACATCGGTCGCCCTCGAACGCGCGACCAACCCCTTCGTTCGCGCTCCGGATTGGCAGGCATTTGCGCGGCTTCGAACGGAGAAAGACAGCTTCCGTTAAGCTTCGCGAGCGCTCATGGGTTCGACACGCACATCATAGGAGGATTGCGATGCGCAGCATGTCTCTGCTTCTCCTGACGGTTGTGATCGGCGGCTGTGCGCCGGTTCAGCCGGTCGCGCGCAGCCCGCGGGCCGAAGCCCAGCTCCAGACATTATTGGCCGGCCGGGTCGCCGGCCCGCCGACCTCGTGCTTGTCCGACTTCCGCTCCAACAACATGGTGGTGATCGACGACAATACTGTGCTGTTTCGTGACGGCCGGACCATATACCGTAACGATTTCCAGGGCAGCAGCTGCTCAAATCTGGGCAACGGCAATTACGCGCTTGTGACACGGAGAATTGGCGGGATCGGCCTGTGCCGCGGTGATATCTCGGAGGTCAGGGATCTGGCGAACGGCACTGTCGTCGGCAGCTGCGTGATTGGGGAATTCGTCCCCTACACCAAGCCCCGCTAAGGTCGGCGTTCCCTATTTTTTGTAGAGCGCGTCGAGGCGGTCACCATACACATACTTAAGCACGTGGCGGCGGACCTTCATTGACGGCGTAAGCTGCTCGTTCTCGATCGTGAACGGCCCGTCGGCAATGATGAAGCGGCGCACCCTTTCGACGATCGACAGTTCCGCATTGACCCGGTCGACAGCTTTTCCAAGCATTTGCTGCAGGTTCTCCTCGCCGGCATATTCCGGTTCGGGGACCAGTAACGCGACGAGATGCGGGCGGCGATCACCAAAGACCATCGCCTGGGCAATCTCCGGCTGCAGGGTGAGCATCCCCTCGACCCGCTGCGGCGAGACGTTGTCGCCCTTGTCGTTGACGATCAAATCCTTCTTGCGGTCGGTGATCACGATCCGGCCGCGCTCGTCGAGGTGGCCGACGTCGCCGGTCGCCAGCCAGCCATCCTGAAGCACCCGCGCCGTCTCCTCGGGATTGCGCCAATAGCCGTGCATCACGAGCTCGCCGCGGACCATGATCTCGCCGTCCTCGGCAATGCGCACTTCGACGCCTTTGACCGGCGGCCCGACGGTGTCCATGCGAATGCCGGCGCTGGGCCGGTTGCAGCTGATCACCGGTCCGGCCTCGGTCTGGCCGTAGCCCTGCAGCAAGGTCAGGCCGAGCGAGTGGAAGAACATTCCGACCTCGGGCGTCAGCGGCGCCCCGCCCGACACCATCGCCTTGATCCGGCCGCCGAACTTCGCCTGCACCTTGCGCCGCATGGTCAATGACAGGAAGGCATCCATCGGCAGGTCCCACGGCTTGACCTTGCCCGCATACCGGTTGGCGCCGATGGTCAGCGCCCGCTTCAGCAAATAGTCGGAGAGCCCGCCTTTCTCGACCGTCTTGAGGATGCGCGTGCGCAGCATTTCGAACAAGCGCGGGACGACGACCATGATGGTTGGCGCGACTTCCTCGATGTTGGCGGCGAGCTTCTCGAGACTCTCGGCGTAATAGATTTCGGCGCCAAGCCCGACCGGGAAATGCTGCCCGCCCGAATGCTCATAGGCGTGGCTGGCTGGCAGGAACGACAGGAACACCTCATCGTCCCAACCGAAGTCGCTAGAGATGATGTCGGCGCAGCCAGCGACGTTGGCGAGGATAGCGCCGTGGTGCTGCTCCACGCCGCGCGGCGCGCCGCCAGTGCCGCTGGTGTAGATGATGCAGGCGAGGTCTTCGCGCTTGACCGATTTAAGGCGCTGCTCGAGCGCCGGAATGTCCGGTTTGCCGGCGATCAGTTCATCCCAATGATGGTAATTGGCCTCGTCCGTGGCCTGGCCGGTGCGGACATCTTCGATCCCGACGATGTGATGGCAGTTGGATGAAAACAGCACCGCCGGAACCAGCGACTTGGCCAGCTTCTGGTTGGAGACGATCACCGCCTTGGCGGCCGAATTGCCGAGAATGTGGGTATGATCGCGGGTCGTGTTGGTAGTGTAGGTAGGCACCGTGACGCAGCCCGCGGCCATGATGCCGAGGTCCGCGATCAGCCATTCGGGCCGGTTCTCGCTGACCAGCATCACCCGGTCGCCAGGCTCGATGCCCATCTGCATCAGGCTTTCGGCGAGCGCCGCCACTTGCCGCGCCGCCTCGCGCCAGCTGATCGGCTGCCACGTCTCGTCGGGCTTGGCCCACAGGAACGGCCGGTCGCCTTTCTCGGCCGCGCGAGCCATGAACATCGAAACGAGATTGGGAAAATGCTCGAGCTGGCGGGCCATCAGCAGCTCATTCGCCGATCGCCTTGCCTTCGCTGCGTGGATCGGCCGCCCCGACCCAGCGACCGCCGACTCGTTCAATGGCATTGCCCTTGAAGGTCATTGGCGGGCGATAGTCGATCTTGGCATGGCCGAGCGCGCGCAGCTGCGGCGCCATCGCCTCAAGAAACGTGCCTTGTTCGAGATAAACGGTGCCCCCGGGCGCAAACAGCGTCGGCAAGGCAATCGTCTGTTGCGCCGACAACTTCCAGTCGATCACGCCGATGATCGCTTTAGCGACCTGGGCGATGATCGTCGCTCCGCCGGCCGCGCCGACCACCAGCCGGACCTTGCCATCGGGACCCCAGACGATGGTCGGGCTCATCGAACTGCGCGGCCGCTTGCCGCCTTCGACGCGGTTGGCGACCCAGGCATCGCCGATCTTCGGAACGAAGCTGAAATCGGTAAGCTCATTGTTGAGAAAATAGCCATTGACCATCAGGCCCGAGCCGAATGCGCTTTCGATCGTCGAAGTCTCGGAGGCGACATTGCCCCACCGATCGACCGCGACGAAATGCGACGTTCCATGTTCAGGCGCTAGCCGGCTGACGGCCACGACCGGCGCGCCCGTCGGCACTCCCGCGGTGGCGCTGGTTATGGTGCGGTCGACGGCGATTAGCGCCGAGCGGCCGGCGAGATAGGTGGGATCGATCAGCCCGGCGACGGGCACGGTCACGAAATCGGGATCGGCGAGATATCGGTCGCGGTCGGCGTAGGCCAGCCGCATCGATTCGGCGATCAAATGCCAGCTGGCCGGATTGTGCGGACCGAGCGCGGACAGATCGAAGCGTTCGAGCTGCTTGAGGATCGCGAACACCGTGGTCCCGCCCGACGACGCCGGGCCCATGCCGCAAATGCGATATCCGCGATAATTGCCGCACACCGCGGGGCGCGGCTTAGCGTCGTAAGTGGCGACATCGCCGGCGGTCATTGGCGACGGATTATGCGCAGCGCCGTTGACCGTCGCCACAATCGCCTGCGCGTTGGGGCCGACATAGAAACTGTCCGGTCCGCGTTGCGCCAGCTGCTCGAAAAAGGCGGCAATGGCAGGATTGCGGACGATCGTGCCGACGTCCAGCGGGTGGCCGTCGGGCTTGAAATAAAGCGCACGAGCGGCGGCGGTCGAAGCGGCGACACTGCTCCCTTCGTCATCGCCGCGGGCAAGCGCGAAATGCAGCCGCGGCGTCACCGCGAAGCCGTCACGGGCAAGGCGGATCGCGGGTCCGAACAACGACGCCCAGGGCAGCTTGCCGTGCTGCCTGTGAACCATCGCCATCAGCCGCACATTGCCCGGCACGCCAACGCTCTTGCCGCCGGGTACCGCATCCTCGAACGTCATCGGCTGGCCGTCTTTGAGGAACCAGTTCGGGTCCGCCGCGGCTGGCGCGGTCTCGCGGCCGTCATAAGTAACCGGAGCGCCGCCGCGGTCCGAATAGACCATGAATCCGCCACCGCCGATGCCCGAGCTTTGCGGCTCAACGACATTGAGCGCCAATAATGTCGCGATCGCGGCGTCGGCGGCGCTGCCACCCCGGCGCAGAATCTCGGCACCAGCCTCGGCGGCGCGCGGATCGGCGGCGCTGACCATGCCCGTGCTGGATGATGTCGTGGTGGGCGGTGAAGCCGAAGTCGCGGCGCATCCACTGACGGTGAGCGCGGCGGCGGCCATCGCGGGGATGAAGCGTTTGATCATCGCCTCCGGCTACTCGCTCGCCACCGCCTCGGCAATGCTGGCGAAACTGGCGCGGTCGAGGCGCTGCGCGAGACCGGCGGCGATGCGGCGGGCGATTCCCGGGCCTTCGTAAACCATCGCAGTGTAGAGCTGGACGAGGCTGGCGCCGGCGCGGATCCGTTCCCACGCGTCGTCCGCACTCGCGATCCCGCCGACGCCGATCAGCGGAATTTGACCACCGCTCGCCGTGCGGAAGTTGCGCAGCGTTTCGAGCGCCAGGGCCTTAAGCGGTTCGCCCGATAAGCCGCCCTGCTCGCTTGCATAGCGCGACTTCAGCGGTGGCCTAGCGACGGTAGTGTTGGCGACAATCAATGCGTCGATGCCGTGATCGACGGCGGCGCGGACGATCCGTTCGGGGTCGCCATCATTGAGGTCTGGCGCGACTTTCAAGAAAATCGGCGGCCCTCCCGCTGGCCGCGCCTCGCGTACCGCCGCCAGCAACTCGGCCAGCGCGCCTTCATCCTGCAACCCGCGCAGGCCGGGCGTATTGGGTGACGAGATGTTGATCGCCAGATAGCGTGCGACCCCCGCCATCGCCCGGACGCCGCTGACATAATCGGCGATCATGTCGCTGCTGTCCTTATTGGCGCCGATGTTGACGCCGATGATGCCACGACCGCAGTGCTGCAGGCGCTCGAACGCCGCGACCTGGCCGCGATTGTTGAAGCCCAGGCGGTTGATCACCGCGCGGTCCGCTCGCAGCCGGGACAGGCGAGGTTTCGGATTACCCAATTGCGGGCGTGGCGTGACCGTGCCGACCTCGACGAAGCCGAAACCGAGGCCGAGCATTTCCTCCGGAACCTCGGCGTCCTTGTCGAACCCGGCGGCGAGGCCAATTGGCGAGGGGAAAGTGAGGCCGGCGACGGTCGATTTGAGCGATGGCGGGAAGGTCGGCGGGTGCCGCGTCGGCATCAGCTTGAGCGCATCGATCGTCGCCCGATGCGCGGTCTCGGCGTCAAGCGCGAAGGCCAATGGTCGAATGAGCGGGTAAAGGGTCACGGGCCAAGGTGTCTAGACGGTTGCAGTTTTCCCGCCAAGCGCCTAAATCGGATGAGAAAGCTCCGATTAGATGCGCCTGACCCACCTTGCCGACTATGCGGTCGTGCTGATGACCGCCGCCGCCCGGCGTGAATCCGAGGGCGGGGGCGAAGCCGCGCGGCTGTCGTCGACCGAGCTGGCGCAGGAGACCGGCGTTCCATTGCCGACCGCGCAGAAATTGATGGGCCATCTCGCCACCGCGGGCCTGCTGACCAGCGTCCGCGGCGCCGGTGGTGGCTTCATGCTGGCGCGGCCGGTGACCGCGATCAGCCTGGCCGACATCGTCGAAGCGGTCGAGGGGCCGATCGCCATGACCATGTGCAGCGGCGGCGACGGACCGTCCGAATGCGCTTTGGACGCCAACTGCCGGGTCAAGCCCCACATGGGGATTGTCAGCAATGCCGTGCGCGGGGCTCTGGGCGCGGTGTCGCTTGAACAACTTGCATGTTCCCCGGCGCAGGCCGGGGTCCAGGAGCGCGCAAGCGCTGCTGCCGCATCGCCCTGGGCCCCGGCCTTCGCCGGGAAACGCTCATGAACGAAGCCGTCAAAAATCG
>JBDSNQ010000055.1:0-2254 GCA_039915275.1 Sphingomicrobium sp. | reverse complement strand
TCGTCGTCCCCGTGCCGAAGGCCAACAAGGACGCCTATCGCAAGCATGCGTCCGAATTTGCACCGATGGTCCAGGAATTCGGCGTGACGCGCATGGTCGAAACCTGGGGCGATGATGTCGCCGACGGTAAAGTCACCGACTTCAAGAAGGCGGTCAACGCGACCGACGATGAGGACGTCGTCTTCTCCTGGTTCGAATATCCCGACAAGGATGCGCGCAACGCGGCCAACGAAAAGATGATGAGCGACCCGCGGATGGAGGAGATGGGCGCCAACATGCCGTTCGACGGCAAGCGCATGATCATGGGCGGCTTCGAGGCGATCGTTGAGGAAGGCGCTGGGGGCGGCGGCTATACCGACGGGTTCGTCGTCCCGGTCTCCGAAGGCAAGCGCGACGCCTATCGTGCGCTCGCAGCCAAGATGGCGGGCGTGTTCCGCCAGCATGGCGCGGCCCGCGTGATCGAAGCGATCGCCGACGATGTGAATCACGGCGAGGTCACCGATTTCTATCGCGCGGTGAAAGCCGAGGACGGCGAAACCGTGGTCTTCTCGTTCATCGAATGGCCCGACAAAGCGACCCGCGACGAGGCGTGGAAGGCGATCATGGCTGACGACAGCCTCAAGCCCGACGGCGACATGCCGTTTTCAGGCCAGCGTATGTTCTGGGGCGGCTTCGAGCCGATCCTCGACACCGCCAAGGCCGAGCTCGCCACTGCCTGACCCCCAAGCATTTCAAAGGAATCGACCATGTCCGACACCAGTTATGCGCCGACCCAGACGGCCGCGAATGAGGATTCAAAAACTTCCGCCCACGGCAGCTTCGTCTGGTACGAACTGCTGACGCCCGATCCGGTCGCCGCCAAGACCTTCTACGATGCGGTGGTTGGCTGGACCGTTGAGCCGCAGCCGTCGGGCGAAATGGACTACCGAATGATCGGCCGTGCCGACGGCGGCAATGCCGGCGGTGTCATGCGCCTGACCGAGGAAATGCAGTCGCACGGCGCCCGGCCGACCTGGCTCGGCTATGTCGCGGTCGATGACGTCGATGCGGCGGTGGCGTCAATCGGGCAAGCCGGCGGCAAGACATTACTGCCCGCGTTCGACATTCCCAATGTCGGCCGGATTGCGATGGTCACCGATCCGCCGGGCGCTCCGTTTTATGTGATGCAGCCGACCCCGCCGTCCGGCGACGAGAATAAGGTCAGCGACGTCTTCTCGGTCGATCAGCCGGGCCGCGTGTCGTGGAACGAGCTTGCCACCAGCGACCTCGAAGCCGCCAAGCGCTTTTACCCGACGCAGTTCGGCTGGGAGCTCGGCGACGTCATGAACATGGGCGACATGGGCGATTACCAGTTTATCAATCGCGGCGGCGTGATGCTCGGCGCGATGATGACCGCCGCGGCCGAGAGCCAGCCGCGATGGCGCTATTACTTCCGCGTCGCCAACGTCGATACCGCCAAGCAGGCGGTCGAGGCCGGCGGCGGATCGGTGATCCACGGCCCGCAGGAAGTCCCGGGCGGCGACCGCATCCTGATCGGCACCGATCCGCAGGGCGCCGAATTCGCCGTCGTCGGCAAGTAAGGAGCGTAAGATGACCAATAAACTGACCACCTGCCTGTGGTTCGACAAAGGCGAGGCGCGCAAGGCGGCCGAATTCTACGCATCGGTCTTCCCCGACACGAAAGTCGGGCAGCCCCATGCGGCGGCGTCCGATTACCCGGGCGGGCACAAGGGTGACGAGCTGACGGTGGACTTCACCCTACTCGGGCAGTCCTTCGTCGGGCTCAACGGCGGGCCCAATTTCAAGGCCAATGAATCGGTCAGCTTCATGGTCCTGACCGACGACCAGGCCGAGACCGACCGTTATTGGGACGCGATCACCAACACCGGCGGCGCCGAAAGCA
Organism: Sphingomicrobium sp.; assembly: GCA_039915275.1. Lineage (GTDB taxonomy): Bacteria > Pseudomonadota > Alphaproteobacteria > Sphingomonadales > Sphingomonadaceae > Sphingomicrobium. Next base: position 351 of record JBDSNQ010000055.1, on the reverse strand, counting down.
TGTGCGGCTGGTGCAAGGACAAATGGGGTTTTTCGTGGCAGATCACGCCGCGCGCGTTGCTCGAAGGAATTAACAATCCCGACAGGGCGGCCGCCAAGCGCGCATTTGAGGCGATGATGACGATGCAGAAGATCGACATTGCCAAGATCGAGGCGGCCGTCGCCGGAGAAACCGCCGATGCGTGAGCTGACCGGCGCGGTGTTCCTGTCCCTCGACGGGGTGATGCAGGCGCCCGGGGGACCGGATGAGGATCCAACCAGCGGTTTCCGCTTCGGCGGCTGGGTTCAGCCGCTCTGGGGCGAGGAAATGGGCCCCTTCGAAGATATCATCATGGGCGACTACGACCTGCTG
>JBDSNQ010000017.1:0-16975 GCA_039915275.1 Sphingomicrobium sp. | reverse complement strand
GTGTCGGGGTCGATCTCGAAGCTGGTCAGGCGCAGCGTAACGCGCATCGGCGCGGCATAGGTCAGCCCGCGCTGGCGGCACTCATCGGTGTCATATTTGGGGTCCTCGAGCACATATTTGTCGAAGTCGAGGTGGGCGGTGCCGGCGAAATCCTGGATCGGGAAGACCGAGCGCAGAGTCTTTTCGAGGCCGGAGACGTAGCTCGTTGCTGGATCGGAGCGGAGGAACTGCTCATAGCTTTCGCGTTGAACCTCAATGAGGTTCGGCATTTCCGAGATTTCGTGGATGTTGCCGAAAATCTTGCGGATACGCCGTGAGGATGCGGAGCCGTGGTTGCGGGCCCGGACGTCGATCGCTTTGGTCGCCATGATATTCCCTGCGCTGTGACTGCATCCCTCGCGAATGCGGGGATCCAGCTGGGCTCCTGCCTGAGCAGGAGCACGTTGAAGTCAGAGCGCGCTTCCCGCTTCCTCCTCCCCAATGCGTTTGACCCGTGCGCCGATCGGGTCCTGTCCCGGGGAGGGCAGGAAAAACTCCGGGCGCACGTCACCGTGCGGCGGAGCCGTTATTTCGTGGATTGGGCCGATATACGCCTTCCGCCGCCGCTTGCAAGGGGCAGGCGCCCAAAAGCGAGCGAAAATCCCTACAGCGTCGCCAGGTGCCGGTTATCGAACGAGTGGGAATATTGCTCGGCAATGCCGGCCTTGCGCTCGATGGCTTCGAGGATCGGCACCGAGAAATCGACCCCGGCCAGCCGCGAGCAGCTGCCGAGATTGCCGGGCGAGAATACATTCACTTCGAGGATTTTGTCGCCGACGATGTCGATCCCGACCAGGAACATGCCGTCGGCAATCAATTTGGGGCGGATCATCTCGGCCACCTTCAATTCGGTCTTGCCGATTTCGACCGCTTCGGCGCTGCCCCCGGCGTGGATGTTGGAGCGGATATCACCCTTGGCCGCGACCCGCCGCAGCGCCGCATATTTGCCGTCGATCTCGAGCGGCACGCCGTTCATCAGGAAAAAGCGGATATCGCCTTTCTTGGCCGCGGGTACATAGGCCTGGGCGATGATGTAGCCGTCGCGGCCGATCGCTTCGATCATCTGGTTCATGTTGGCCGCGGTCTTGGCGTCCAATTTGAATACCCCCGACCCGCCCGAGCCCTGGAGCGGCTTCAAGATGATCTCCCCGCCATGGGCCTTGGCGAAGGCCTTGATGTCGTCCGAATGGCGGGTAATCAGAGTCTCGGCCCGCGCCTCGCTCGGGAACGACTGGAAATACAATTTGTTGACCGCCTTGCCCAGGCTATCGGGGTCGTTCAACACGATCACACCGCGCTTGACCGCCTCGCGCCCGAACAGGATCCCGGCCTCGGCTGCCCACGGCGAGGTCTGCGCGTCGAGCGACGGGTCGTTGCGCAGCATCAGCACGTCGATCTCGGCCACGTCGAGCTGGCGCGTCTTGTCCCCGACTTTCTGCAATGCCGCGAACATTTCGTCGCGGTCCTTCCATTTGGTCTTGGGCAGAAAGCGGCCGTGGACGTGGAGCCGGTCGTCGGGCGTCAGCACGAAATCGGAGGGCGTGACATAACACACCTCGTGCCCGCGGAGCGCCGCCTGGTGGGCCAGCACGGTCGTCGTGTAGCCGGCGAACTCGCGTTCGATGTCGTTGACAAAAAAGGCAATACGCAAAGGAATTTACTCCCCCTCGAGGATTGAGCCGAGACCGGCTCCGCCGCGCAAACGCGCAATTCGGGCATGGGTGTCCGTTCGGGACATAAAATCGGGCACGAAGCGCGGCGCATGGATCAGGCCGCGCTGTAACAGCTCTTCGATCAGCGGCGCGTGGGCGGGCGCAATCTTGCCCAGCCAATAGGGGTCGAGCGCGGCTCCGGCGGCGATCAGCTCGACCACGGTCTTGAAGCCCTTCAAGTAGATCAGATCCTTGGCCAGCCCGCCCGAACGGTAGACCCGCGCACTGACGTTGAACGCGGTGCGCTGGCTGAACCCGTGCTCGTCGGCCAGCAAGCGGAAGCATTGGCCGAAATCGGCGCCGCTTAGCATCGCGTCGACCGCCACTACGCGCCCCGCCAGCAATCGCACCCGGGTGGTCGTCAAACCACCGACTGCCCATTCGGCGAACACGCCCAAGCCCTCTTGCAATCCTTCGTAGCCGGCCAGACCGGTGCGGAAGATCGACAGCGGCTGGAGCGCTCCGTTGAACCAGGTCAGCAAATGCACGCTGATTTCGTGCGCCAGCAGCGCGTCGAGCCGGCGCGCGGACATTCTGGTGTCGCTCGACACCATTAATTTGCCGCCCGAGACCATCAGACCCGCCGCAAGATCGTCGCGCACCTCGACCTCGGCGGTGAAGCGATCGTCGGTGGCGCGATAGCTGGCGATCAAGTCGCGCGCGGCTTCGGCAATCTCGGGCGCGCCGATCATTTTGCCGCGCCCTTTCGCCGCCGGCCGCGCCGCAGCCAGCAGGCTGTGCGCGTCCGCCAGCAGCGCAGCGTCGACCGTGCCGTAGAGCAGCATCGAGGCGGGGCGGAAGGCGGGCGTGTTGCGCACCGACAGCATGGTCAATTGCTGGTCGATCTCGCGCCGCTTGTCGGACAATAGGCTCTCGAGCAGCGGGTCCTCGAGCTTGCCCAAATCGACCGCGTAGAGCCGCCGCTTGGCCTCGTCGGGATCGACCGTCAGCGGGCGATATTCGAAGCGCGGCGGGCGCTCGCCGCCGCCGGCAACGAACTCGGCCATCGCGTCGGCGGTGTTGATCGGCGACACCGACAGCAGGAAATCGAAGCTGCGCGAAACCTTGTCGAGCTTGCGGTCGGCTGACAGAGCGGCGGCGAGCAGGGCGCTGCGCCCGAGCGCGCGATAATGGTGGGGCGCGCCGTGCTGGCCGTCGGCGATGAACGCGCACGCCGCCCGCAGCACCGCGTCGCCGCTAGCATTGGCGAGGTCGCGGAACAGTTGCGGGTAGATTGCGCCGCCCGGCGCGCGGTGGATCGGCGGCAGCCCGAACGAGAGGTGCGACAAATCGGGGTCGCCGTCGATCAGGTCGGACACCGACGGCTCGAAATAGGGTCGGGTGCGGTGCTCGACCTCGCAGCGCCTGAGGTCGATCTCGACCTTGGCCATGGCCTTGGCCAGCGCATTGCCGGCGCAGGTCGCGCGGTCGCCGTCGCCGGGCCCGATGATGGCGCGGAAGCGGGGCAGGAACGGGGCATCGTCGGCCGCATCCGACAGGGGCTCCTGGTCGAACAAAGAGACGATCAGGATGTGGCCGAAATGTTTCCGCATCCAGGCCACCACCACGCGCAATGCGGACGCCGCGGCCAGGTCGTCTTCGGGGCTCCACACCAGATAGGCCGGGCTGTTCGACGCCACCCGCCGGGCGACGCTGTGCTCGGGGTCGTCGGAGCGGTGGAGGACGAGAAAATGCAGCGGCCGGTCGATATGCACGCGCCCGCTTGCCCCGACCTTCTGGCGCAGTGCGCCGGCCGGCGTGAACTCGGCCACGAACGGGTCCGGCGCGAGACGGAGCGAGGGTCGGCTCATGCGCCCAGCAACGCCTCGGCGCGGCCCGCGATGTGCGTAATCAAGCGCCGCATCGCATCGAGTTCGGCGGGGTCGGGTTCGCCGGTCCATTCGTCCATGAAGAATTTCTTGAACTCGAGCGCGATCGCGCAGCCACGGCCGGGATAGCGCTGGTGGATGAAGCGGGTCTGCTCGCCCTTGCCCTGGAAGGCGATGTTCTCGCGCACGTCGAGGTGGCGGCCGTTGAAGTCGAACTCCGCCATCGCCTGCATCAACGGATCGACCAGAAACGCCCATTGCTCGCGCGGCATCGAGAAAGTGCCGATATTGATGTCGGGCGCCTTGTCCCGCGGCGTGGCGTCGCCATCGGGACCGTCGCGGCGGTGGTTGTAGCTGTGGACGTCGATCACCAGGAACCGGGGGCGGCGCGCCGCGACGCCATCGAGCAGGGCCACCAGCGAGCGGTAATATTCGGCGTGGATGGCGAGCGAGCGCCTGGTCAGCGCTGGGTCGACCTGGTCGCCGTGCCACACCTTGAGGCCCCAGCTTTGCTCCGCGGTCTCGTACACCGCGCTGTCAGCGGCGCGGTTGAGGTCGAACTCGAAGCGCGAGCGGTGGACGATGACATGCGCCGGCACGTCGATGATTGCCTGTCCAGTGAAAGGGTCTTCCTCACGCAGACGCTCGGCATCGTCGAGCGCCATCGCTTGCGCCACCTCGGGCCGCAAATCATGGCCGTCGTGGATCGCGGTCGCCACCACCGCGCCGGGCCCGTGGCTGACGGTCCACCACGGTTTCTCGATGTCCTGCGCGTGCGCCATGATCGGACAAGCGCTCAACTGCGGTTTCGGTTGCGTAACGCCGATTGCGCGGGTCAGCGCTGCTTCGTAAAGTGCGCCGATGATCCTCTATTACGCACCGACCGCCTGCTCGATCGCGCCGCATATCGCGCTCGAAGAAATCGGGGTTCCGTTCGAGGCTCGCCGCGTCGACTTCGCCAAAAGTGAGCAGACGTCGCCCGAATTCCTCTCGGTCAACCCGCATGGCCGCGTGCCGGCGCTGGTCATCGATGGCGAGACGGTCACCGAAGTGCCGGCGCTGCTGACCTATATCGCATCGCTCAACCCCGCGGCCGGGCTGGTTCCGCCGCCTGGCACATTGGCCTATGCGCGCTGCTTCGAATGGCTCGGTTTCCTGTCGAGCAGCTTGCACGTCGCTTACGCCCAGTTCCGCCGCCCCGGCCGCTTCGTCGCCGAAGGCTCGCCGGCGTGGGACGAAGTGTCGGACGCCGGGCGCCTCAACTGCATTGCCGCGTACCGCGAGGTCGAGCGGCGGCTAGGTTCCGGGTGGGCCGCCGGCGACGCTTATTCGATCGCCGACATCAACCTGTTCCCGGTCCCCGGCTGGGCATGGCGCTTCGATTTCGACATGGCGTCCGAATGCCCGCGCTGGACCGCTTTGGTCGAGCGGATGATGGAGCGCCCGGCGGTCCAAAGGGCGGTGGCCAGAGAAGCCGCCGATTAGGGAAGGCGGCATAGAAAAAGGGCGACCCCTTGCGGAGCCGCCCTTCCTTCCCACGAATGCTTCAAGACATCCGCGAAACCACGCCAGTGCCCCGGCGAAGGCCGGGGTCCAGGGCTATTTCAATTCGACGGTGCCGCCGGCGGCTTCGATCTGGGCCTTGATCTTCTCGGCTTCGGCTTTGTTGACACCTTCCTTGATCGGCTTGGGCGCGCCCTCGACCAGGGCCTTGGCTTCGCCGAGGCCGAGCTGGGTGATCGCACGGACTTCCTTGATGACGTTGATCTTCTTGCCACCGTCGCCGGTCAGGATGACGTCGAACTCGGTCTTCTCTTCCTCGACCGGACCCGCGGCCGCGGCGGCCGGAGCAGCGGCAGCAACCGCAGCCGCGGCCGAAACGCCCCACTTCTCTTCGAGCGCTTTGGCCAGGTCGGCGGCCTCGAGCACGGTCAGTTCGGACAGCTGGTCGACCAGCTTTTTGATGTCAGCCATTGATTTTACTCCTGTGAGGGGCAGCGCCCCATGGGTTGGGTGTTAAAAATTCCTGCGAAAACTAAGCGGCTTCTTTCGCGGCATAGGCCGTGAAAATGCGGGCCAGCTGGGCGGCGGGCTCGAGCACCGTGCGGGCGATTTTGGTCGCCGGCGCCTGGATGATGCCGACGATCGTGGCGCGCAGCTGGTCGAGCGACGGCAGCGCGGCGAGCGCCTTGATCCCGTTCACGTCGAGCAGCGTATCGCCCATTGCCCCGCCGACAATCTCGAAGCGGTCGGTAGTCTTGGCGAAATCGACCGCGACCTTGGCCGCCGCGACCGGATCGGCCGAGGTGGCAAGCGCGGTCGGGCCGGTCAGCAGCTCGCCCAGCGGGCTATAGCGCGAACCTTCGAGCGCGATCAGCGCCAGGCTGTTCTTGGTCACTTTGAATTGGGCGCCGGCGTCGCGCATCTTGAGCCTGAGGTCGGTGGATTGCGCCACGCTCAGCCCGAGATTGCGGGTCACGACCACCACGCTGGTTTCGGCGAAAACCGACTTAAGCGCGCCGACCACATCCGCCTTTTGCGAGCGATCCATGCCAACTCCAATGTTTCGATCGAATAGCGATCGAGGTTCAACACAAGCCCAGCGCGCGTAGCCGCGATGAGCCAAGATTGTCCGTTGGGGATGGATCAAGCGCGCCGCAGTGGAAATGATTCCCTGGCGGTGCACGACGGAGCAGCGGTCCTTCAGGCGAAGGTGCTTCCGGTGATTCTGTCCCCGTCTAGGTTGCGGATTAAGCCCTCGCACGTAGCGGGAGCGGCAACGGTCTCGGACGGTTCGCGTGCAGATCGCTCCGCATGCGAAGGGGCGCCTATAACGATTTCCGGTGCCCAATCAAGCATTGCGGGCGGGAGGCGCGCCGCGACGGCAAATCCTAACCTGCTTAATTTCCGAAAATCCGGCAATTCGTTAACAAGTTCCAATGCCGCGCTACCACTTCAACATCCGCAATGGCTGCGGCTTTACGCGGGACGACGAAGGCCTTGACCTTTCTTCGGCCATGGATGCGCAGGTCCAGGCGATCCGGGGCGCAAGGTCGTTGATGAGCGCCGAAGTGATGGACGGGATGCTCGACCTCGATGGCCAGATCGAAGTCACTGACGGCCACAAGAAAAAAATTATGACCGTTCGCTTTCGCGACGCGGTTCACGTTCGTCAGAGCGAAAGCGCTTCATCCGCCACACGGTAGTTGGTGGTCGCCGGCGCTAAGCCCGCCGAAGCACGAGCTCGCTCGATTGCTGCACGGCCAAATGCAGATAGCGGTCGTTGAAGTCGGCGATGTCGCGCATCCGCTCCCAATCTGGGAAGCTGACGTCGCGTTTGCTGCGGACGATCAGGCCATCGACTTCGAGGCTGCGCATAACCCGGTTCAAGTGAACCGGGGTCAGCCCCAGCGCATCGGCCAACTCGGCCTGGGTCATCGGCAGATGGTAACCCATTGCGTCGGCCAGGCCGAAGGCGTCGAGGCGGACTGCCAGCTCGCACAAAACATGCGCCAACCGGCTTTTGGCGTCGCGGCGCCCGACGTTCAAAAGCCATTCGCGGAAGATCGACGCATCGACCAGGACGTTGACCAGGATCGCGTGCCCGATGGCCGCACTGGACCGGGCGATCCGCTGAATATCGGCGCGCGCGATAAGCGCCAAATTGGCGCGGGTCAGCATCTGCAGGCTGTGATCGGCCACGTTGAGGAAGATGTTCTGGAAATCGAGCGCCTCGCCGGGAATGTGGATCGAAAGGATCTGCCGGCCACCGTCGCCAGTCAGCTTTTGGCGATAAGCGAACCCGGAGACCAGCACGCCGCAGCCGGTCGGCGGCTCGCCCTCGCGAACCGCGTAACTGCCCGGGGCGAGGGATTTCAGCGTGTAGGGCAGGGCGAGGATCGTCTGGCGATCCTCCTCGGGCAAAGGGGAGCGCAATTCGAGATTGTCAATCAGCAGCTGAAGGGGGTTGGTGGACATTGCGTTCGTCCCGCAGACTAGGGCGGGAGTTTTATCGAACTCTCAGCCGCTGAAGCCCGGGGGTTCCGTCCAGCGATGACCGGCAATAACATAGTTCTTACGAGAACCACACAATATAAGCTAAATAAAATTATAGATCAGCTTTAAGCCAAGCGCTTGGCGATCATTGTATTTTTCAGATTTCTTTTATGGTTGTTGCAGAAAATCCTAAGAATTGACGTGGAAAACTTCAAGTTATCTGGATTGTGAGATGCTCGCCAGATCGCCTCCAGCCAGCATATTCTAAGCCTCCAGCACCGAAACTTCTGGTTCGATCGTTTCGGCTTCGACCGATTTTCTTTTCACTTCTTCGGCACGCATCAGATCCGCCTTCATCGCCCTGGCGGCGAAGCCATCCCAGGCCTCGGCGGCGCGCAGGTGGCTCTCCCTGACATTATCCAGCTTGCAGCCATCCGCGAGCTCGCGCGCGACAGCCGCGCGGGTCAAATAGAATTGCGCATGGGTCGTCATGACGGTTGGGACTCCGGACTCGGTTGAAGGAGGGTCGGTCGAGCAGGCAAAGTGTCTAGTCCAGCTGGGGCACGATTCGAACCCGGTCGATCGGGCTCGGGCTGGCTCTCATTTCGGAAGTCACGTCGGAGATCAACTTGTCGAGCGCGGCGGCGTCGAAGCCGTCATGGCCAGGCCGCATTTCGAGCCCGGTCTCGACGACCAGCACCACTCGCCGGTCGCGGCCGTCAACTTCCCACTCATGCCAGCTGCGGCGCAGTTGCACGGTTTCGTCGTCCACATCCTGCGCCATAGAAATACTGCCTACCAAGGCCATGTCCTGGGCGCGTTGGGCGTCCGCTGAACATCGCCGCGAACAATTTTGGATTTCAATTTCTTGCGGATTTTCTCGGCGCCATCGACGCTCGAGGTGACCAGGCGAACGCCGCCCGATTGCAACACTTCCAGAGATGAAACGCCAATCGCACTCTTGCGGCACTGCTCGCGCACGTCCGCTTCGGCCATGGACAAATTGATCACGCGGCTCATCGCACACGCCTTTGAATGTTGTGGAAGTCCACGTTGAGGTCTCCTGCAGGTAAGCGGGAGCGCGGCTAGTCTCTCAGTCAGGCGATGCTTACGAAAGCAGGTTCGCGCTTGATGATTTGTCCTACCACAGAAGCCTGTAGCAACCTAATCCGGAGAGGAAACCGGGGCTTGATGGCGCCCTTCGAGCAGCGCCTGAAAAAAAGCTTCCCCCGACGGATCGAGGGAAGCTCCTGGCCAATTACTCGGCCTGTAGATTGACGGCGCTGTTGCGGCCGCGGTTGTCCTGCTGCAGCTCGTAGCTGACGCGCTGCTCGCGATCCAGGGTGCGCATTCCAGCGGCCTCGACGGCACTGATGTGGACGTAGGCATCGCTGCTTCCGTCGTCAGGCTGGATGAAGCCGAAACCCTTGTCGGCATTGAAGAACTTTACGGTACCGCTGATCATTGTGATATTCCTTCTGGAGGGCAAACCGACGATCGGCCGCCCAAATGCTAGGAGAAGCGAGAGAAGGAAAGAGGAGCCGCAAAGCGCCAATGACCGTCAATTTGCGACTAATAGCTCAAGCAATATAGCGACGACGGGCCATAATAGCAAAGTGACCGGGGTTTGGCGCGCGTTTGGCGGCAGTCACAACAGGCTAGTGACTCTTGAGCCAGTCGTTGACCTCGCCGCGGATGCGTGGCCGGTTCCCGGCCTCCCAGCGGATGCGCCCAACCGCTTGCTCGACCGGACGGCGATCCCCGGCGCCAAGGTTGGCCGTCGCGTAGGCAAGGAGTTTTGGCACGAGCGCTGCGTCGCCGCTCTCCTGGACAAGCTGGCCGACATATCTCGACCGCCCGGACGTATCGACCAGGCGATTGACCTGAGCCAAATGCCCAAGCACGAAATCGAGCGTCATTGCCGGATATTTGATCGACGCCGCCCTGATCATCCCGGCGCTGACGGTCGGTCCCGGTTCGGAGGTCAGCGCCAGTTCCAGAGCTCGCCGCGCCAGAACCTGGTTGCGGGCTTCGCCGAGCAATTGGTACAGCGTCGTGCGCTCGACTGTCCCCCGGGTCCCGGCGGCGATGCGGTGCAGCGTCTCCCAGGTGGCCGGCGTGGCATTGCGCGCGATCACCCGCAGCCAGCTTTCCTTCAACGAGCCCGGAATCGCGCCCGGATCCTTTTGCCAGGCGGCGAGGAGGCGCTGTCCCTCGCCGACTACGCGGGGGTCGCCGAGGTCGCCGAGCACCTGGATCAAGCTTGGGCGCAGCAGCGCATCGAGCGGCGGTTCGCCCGCCCGAGGGACGAACCCCAGACGCTGCAGGCGCGGTCCATAATCGCGCAGGACTCGCGCCTTGATCGCTGCCTGGGCGGCGGGGTCGCCGTCCAGATTGTCATGCAAATTGGCCCAGCTGAACAGGGCTTTCTCATAAACTTTGCCATGCGCTTGCGCCGGCACCGCGGCGAGGAGGTCGAGGGCGCGGGCCATCGGCTGATACCCCGCGGTCGACAGCGCCAAAGCGTCGCTCAGCAGACCAAATTGGTCGACCGGGTTGAGGCCCGGGAAGGCCGCCCGCAGCGCCTCGAACTGAGCCGGGGTATAAAGCGTGCGATAATAGCCGGTCTGCCCGGGATTGATCAGCAAGACACCGCAGCCCGGCGCCTCGATCCGCGTCGAGCGGCCGCTGGTAATCACCTGCGCGGGCGCGCCGCCGCCGCTGACCCGGACCGGCACATGCCAGCTTAGCGGTTTGGCCTGAACCGCCGCGCGGCGGTCGTTGGAGAATTGGGTTTGCGCGAATGTCACGGCGGTGCGGCCGTTGACGCATTGCGACGGCCCGACCTCGATCAGCGGAATGCCGGGCTGGCCAGTGAAATCCTTGGCGATGACCGTCAGGCCCTTCGCGCCGGCGCCCTCCATCGCCGCCCAAAGGTCGCTGGTGCGGGTGTTGCGATACGCGAATTTCGCAATGTAATTGCGCAGGCCAGTGCGCCAGACATTCTCGCCGGCGAATCCCTCGAGCATCGAGATCACCGACTCACCCTTGTCATAGGTGATGGAATCGAACGCCTGATTGGCTTGCTCGACCGTGCGGATGCTCTGGACCACCGGGTGGGTAGTCTGGAATGAGTCGAGGTCCATCGCCTTTTCGCGATTGGCGACGTGCTCGACATCGGCGCCCCAGTCGGGGTGGAAATGCTGGGTGGTCCGGTTCTCCATCCAGTTGGCGAAGCCTTCGTTGAGCCACAGATCGTCCCACCACGCCATGGTGACGAGATCGCCGAACCACATGTGCGCCATCTCGTGCGCTTCGACGCTGAAGATGGATTGTTTGTTCGCTTCGCTGGAGATGGCCGGATCGAGCAGCAGGATCTTTTCGAAGGTGAAGATCGCGCCCCAATTCTCCATTGCGCCGAAGAATTGCGACTGGCCCGGACCGGCGACATTGTCGAGCTTGGGAAGCGGGTAGGGGCGGCCGAAATACTCGTCGTAATAAGGCAGGATCTGCGCCTCGGCATCGAGCGCATAATGGGCCTTGTCGCCATTGCCGCGCGACATGACGACGCCGACTTCGCGATTCCCAACTTTCCTGGTGATGCGCTCGAGGTCGCCGGTCGCGAAAAACAGGAGATAGGACGACATCGACGGCGTCGTCGCGAACTTCACGTCCTTGAGGCCGCTGCCGGCATCCCGCGACGAGGCCGACGGCATGTTGCTGACGGCCATGTCGGCGCTTGGCACGCGCGCCGTAAGGTCGAACGTCGCCCGGTAATCGGGTTCGTCCCAGCTCGGCACGAAACGGCGTGCGTCCGATGCCTCGAACTGGGTGAACAAAGCGCGCGCGGGCTTGCCGTCGACATTGGTGTAATCGAGCGCGAACAATCCATTCGCCTGCGTATTGATGGTACCCGCATAGGCGATGTCGAGCCGGTAAGTGCCGGGTTTAATCTCACGCCCGAAATCAAATGTCGCGGTCTGCGCCTCGGCGTCGGTGCTGACCTTCGCCGCCAGCGGCTGACCCTGACCGGCGGCCAGTGAAGCCGACGCGATTTTGAGGTCGGCTGCGTTGAGCACCAGTTCATGCGTCGGCTTGATGACTTTCAGGTCGATTCCGACCTTGGCGTCGAACGTCAATGTGTCGGCGTGCGGAGTGAACTCGATCGCATAGTGGCTCGGGATCGCAGTGCGGGGGAGCTGGGTAGGAAGCGTTGGATCGACGGTGTCGGCGACCCACTGCGGCGCCGCCTGCTGGTTCGAACCCGACGTGCACGCCGATGCCATGCCGATCAGCGCCACCGACGCCAGCAAAGTGCAATATTTCATCCGGTCAACTCCCATCGGCCCACTAGCAAGCGAGGGTCACGACCGCGCAACCGTGCAATCTGCGAAATGCAGCCACAGCACGGCAAACGCCTCGATTTTGCTCCTGATCAGCGCGAAACTTATGGTTTCGGCTGTGGCAGGATCAGCTTTCGACGACCTCGGCGACGTCGACCTTGACCCCTGGGCCCATCGACGAGCTGACAGCGATTTTCTGGACAAACTTGCCTTTGGCGCCGCTCGGCCGGGCCTTGATGATGGCGTCCATGAACGCATCGAAATTGGCCTTGAGGTCGGCTTCGGGGAAGCTCGCCTTGCCGATCCGGCCGTGGATGATGCCGGCCTTTTCGGTGCGGAACTCGACCTGGCCCGACTTGGCCGCCTTGACCGCCTCGCCGACGTTGGGGGTGACCGTGCCGAGCTTGGGGTTGGGCATCAACCCCTTGGGGCCGAGCACTTTGCCCAGGCGCCCGACGATGCCCATCATGTCCGGCGTGGCGATGACCCGCTCGAAGTCGATCTTGCCGCTTTGGATCTGCTCCATCAGATCCTCGGCGCCGACCACTTCGGCGCCGGCTTTCTTGGCTTCCTCGGCCTTGTCGCCGCGAGCGAACACCGCGACGCGAACGTCCTTGCCGGTGCCCTTGGGCAGCGAGACGACGCCGCGCACCATCTGGTCGGCGTGGCGCGGATCAACGCCCAAATTGAGGGCGATCTCGATCGTCTCGTCGAACTTGGCGGTGGCGTTGGCCTTGACCAGCCCCAGCGCCTCATCGACCCCGTAATGCTTGGTCGTGTCGACGTTCGAGCCTTGCGCTTTTTGCTTTTTGCTGAGCTTTGCCATGTCCTTAGCCCTCCACAACCTGGAGGCCCATCGCGCGGGCACTGCCTTCGATGATCCGCGTTGCCGCGTCGATGTCGTTGGCGTTCAGATCCTTCATCTTCGCTTCCGCGATCTGCGCCAGCTGCGAACGCTTGATGGTCCCCGCGCTGACCTTGCCCGGCTCGGCCGAACCCGACTTCAGCCGCGCCGCTTTCTTGAGCAGGAAGCTCGCCGGCGGGGTTTTGGTGGTGAAGGAGAAACTGCGATCGGCATAGACCGTGATCACCGTCGGGATCGGCATCGCTTTCTCAAGATCCTGCGTAGCGGCGTTGAACGCCTTGCAGAATTCCATGATGTTGACGCCGCGCTGACCCAATGCCGGGCCGATCGGCGGCGACGGATTGGCGATGCCGGCGGGCACCTGCAGCTTGATATAGCCGGTAATTTTCTTTGCCATTGGCTTTCGCCCTCACTCTGTTTCAAGTTTAGCGGTCCATGCGGCTCCCTCGAGGAGAACCTCCCGCAAAATCCAATGCTGTCGCCTGGAAGGCGGTGCCCCTAGCTGAAAGCCAGGCAGGGTTCAAGGCGCCGAGGGGAACGGCCCTTGCGCGATGAAGCTGTCGGCGCCGAGCGCGCGATAAAGCGCGACAGCGTTAGTCGCCTCGGCCAGCGCCACGGTCACCCGGCCGCGCTGCGCCGCATATAGCGAACGCTGCGCGTCGAGCGTAGTTAGATAGGGGTCGATGCCGCCGCGATAGCGCGCGGTCACCAGCCGCAGCGTTTCGGCGCTCGCGGCGACACTGGCGCCCGAGGCACGCAATTGCTCGGCCATCGTGCCACGCTCGGCCAGCGCATCGGCGACTTCGCGAAAGGCGGTTTGGATGGCTTTCTCGTAGCTCGCCAAGGCGGCGTTGCGCTGCGCCTGGGTCTGCGCGACGCGGGCCCGGCCGGCGCCGGCACGGAAGATGGGGTAATTCGCGCCTGCGCCCGCCGACCAAGCGAAAGCGCCGCCGCTGAACAGCTCGGTCAAGGTACTGCTGGCCAGCCCGAGTAGGCCGGTCAGCGAAATCGTCGGGAACAGAGCGGCGCGGGCGGCGCCGATCTCGGCATTCGCGGCGCGCAGTTCAAATTCGGCCTGAACTACGTCGGGTCGCCGCAATAGCACTCGGGAATCAAGACCCGCCGGCAGCAGCGCGATGGTCGCCGCGGCCTCCTCGATCGAGGCCGTAAGGTTGGCCGGATCGATCGGCGCGCCGACCAGAAGCTGCAAGAGATTGGCGTCCTGCGCCCGGGCCGAACGCTGCCGCGCGAGGTCGAGCTTGGCGGTCTCGAGCACCTGCTGCGCCTGCAGCAGGTCGGTCTTCGGAGCGATCCCGCCATCGAGCCGGGCCTTGGTCAAAGTGACGCTTTTCTGGGCGCTTGCGGCGGTATCGGCGGCGATGTCGAACAGACTCGAATCCGCCGCGTAAGCGAGCCAGGAATTGGCGATGTCACCGACCAGTGCTAGCCGGACAGCGCGCGCGCCTGCCTCGGTCGCGACCAGGCGCTGCTGGTCGACGCGGGTGAGCGACCGCAAGCGGCCAAACAGGTCGATTTCGAACGACGGGATCGACAGGCCGAGCGCGTAATTGTCGGCGCCGCCGGTGATCGTCGTCCGCCCGGCTGCGTCGAGCTCCGGCAGCTGGTTGGCGCGGGTGATCCGGACTTGCGACCGGGCCGCGGCGACATTGGCGGCGGCGACGCGCAGGTCGCGACTGTTGGCGAGGGCCTGCACGATCAGCGCTTGCAGGCGCGGGTCGCGGAACAGGTCGCGATAGGTGATCGCCGGCAGCGGCGCTTCGCTCTGCAACAGGTAAGGATCGCCGGCTGGCCACGACGGCGGGACCGGCAGCGGCGTTGGCGGCAGCGGCGGCTCTAGCGAGCAGGCGGCGAGCGATGCCAAGGCGAGAATTGCCGCCCGCTTCATGCCGGCTCGTCGCTTGAGCGATGACCGCGAATGCGTTCGCGGATCATGATCAATCCGTCGCGGACGCCGCGCCGGACGAGTACGAAGAACAATGGAATGTAGAAGATCGCGAGCAGGGTCGCGGTCAGCATGCCGCCGATCACCGACGTGCCGATCGCGATCCGGCTGTTGGCGCCGGCACCGGTCGAGACAGCGAGCGGAAGCACGCCGAAAATGAATGAGAAGCTGGTCATCAGAATCGGCCGGATCCGGATCCGCGCGGCTTCCAATGCGGCGTCGATCACGCGCATGCCCTGTTTCTCCAGCCGCTCGGCGAATTCGTTCATCAGGATCGCGTTCTTGGCGGCCAGGCCCATGGTCGTGAGCAAGCCGATCTGGAGGTAGACGTCATTTTCCAGCCCGCGCAGCGTCACCGCGAAGATTGCGCCGACGAGGCCCAACGGAATCACCAACAGCACCGCGACCGGGATCGACCAGCTTTCATACAGCGCGGCGAGGCACAGAAACACGACCAGCAGCGAAATGCCGTAGAGCAAAGGCGCCTGGCCGGCGGACAGCCGCTCCTGATAGGATTGCCCGGCCCAGGCAATGCTGGTGCCCGGAATCTGCGCGGCCAATTGCTCGATGCGGTTCATTGCTTCGCCCGAGCTGACCCCGGGCGCTGGCTGGCCCTGGAGTTCGAACGAGGGCACGCCCTGGAAGCGCGACAGGCTGCTTGGGCCGGTCGCCCACCCGGTTTGCGCGAACGACGAGAAAGGCGCCATTTCGCCGCCCGCCGAGCGCACATACCATTGCGACAGGCTGGCGGGGTCGGCGCGATAGGGCGCGTCGCCCTGGACATAGACCCGCTTGACCCGGCCCTGGTCGATGAAATCGTTGACGTAGCGTCCGCCCCACGCGGTCGATAGAGTGGAGTTGACGTCGCCCTGGCTGAGTCCGAGCGCGGTCAGCTTTTGCTGGTCGATGTCGATCTTGAGCGTGGCGATGTCGGGCAGGTCGCTCAACCGCACCGCGGTCAGCTGCGGATCGCCATTGGCCTGGGCCAGCAACTGGTCGCGCGCCGCGCTGAACGCGGCCCGGCTCATGCCGCTGCGATTCTGCAGCTCGACGGTGAAACCGCTCGACTGGCCAAGGCCGCGAATGGCGCCGGGGACGAGCGCGAAAACCTGTGCGTCGCGCAGGTTGCGGAATGCGCCCGAGGCCCGCTGGACGATGGCGTCGGCGGTGTTGGCCTTTCCTGGCCGATCGTCCCACGGCACGAAATTAATGAAGCCCTGGCCGGTGTTCTGTCCGACGGCGCCGCCGCCCCCGCCGCCGCCCGCGACAGTGAACAGGGTCTGGATATTCTTCGCCTCGTGATCGGCGAAATATTGCTCGATCTGGCGCTGCACTTCGAGCGTTCGCTGCTGGGTGGCCCCGGCGGGAAGGCGGAACTGGACGCTCGCCGCCCCCTGGTCCTCGGTCGGCAGGAAGCCGGTCGGAAGCCGGACGAACATGATGATCAGGATTGCGAAGATCGCCGCGTAGATTGCGAGGAACAGCCATTTGCGGTCGGTTACTTTGACGATCGCCGAGCGGTAGCGGACGACCAGGCTGGCGAAGGTCCGATTGAACCAGCTTTGCGCGCGGCGAACCGGGCGGACGATCGCCGGGTAGCGCCGGTCCATCGCGCCGGGCTGCTCTTCGCCGTGCGTTTTTGGGCGCAGCAGGCTGGATGTCAGCGCCGGGCTCAGGATCAACGCGACCAGCACCGACAGGACCATCGCCGACACGATCGTCAGCGAGAATTGCTTGTAGATGACCCCGGTCGACCCGCCGAAAAAGGCCATGGGCAGGAACACCGCGGTCAGCGACAAAGCGATCGCCACCAGCGCGACCTGGATTTCGCCCATCGATTGAACCGTCGCGTCGCGCGGACTCATGCCGGGATTCTCTTCCAGCAACCGTTCGACATTTTCGACCACAACGATCGCGTCGTCGACCAGCAAGCCGACCGCCAGCGTGAGGCCGAACAGAGTCATGGTGTTGATCGTAAAGCCGGCAATGGAGAAGACCGCGAAGGTGCCGAGCAGAACGACCGGAATGGCGATCGCCGGAACCAGCATGGCGCGCCAATTCTGCAGGAAAACGAAGATCACCAGCACCACGAGGATGACCGCCTCGAGCAGCGTCTTGACGACCTCGCGCACCGACAGCTTGATGAAATCGGTGGTGTCGTTGGCGAACGCGTAGTTGAGGCCATCGGGGAAGTTCTGCGACAAATCGGCGATCCGCGCCTTGACCAG
>JBDSNQ010000151.1:0-8890 GCA_039915275.1 Sphingomicrobium sp. | reverse complement strand
TACATGGTGCCGGCCTTCGTCGGCCTCGGCGCGCCGCATTGGGACCCCGACGCGCGCGGCGCGATCTTTGGCCTGACGCTGGGCGCGACCGGCGCGCACCTCGCCCGGGCGGCGCTTGAAGCGGTGGCGTACCAGACGCATGACCTGGTCGAGGCGATGGTCGCCGACGGTGGCGCCGCGCCGGCCGCCCTGCGCGTCGACGGCGGGATGGCGGCCAACGCCTGGCTCTGCCAATTTCTCGCCGACATCGTCGAGGTCCCGGTCGAGCGGCCGGCCGACCTCGAGACCACCGCGCTGGGCGCTGCGTTCCATGCCGGCCTTGCAACGGGCGTTTGGCCAGACCTCGCCGCTTTGTCCCGCACCTGGGTCGAGGCCGATCGCTTCGCGCCGAGGATGGACGCCGGCCTAAGGCGGACCCTTATGCAAGGCTGGGAAAGCGCGGTCGAGCGGACGATCAGGCGGCCAGCATAGCGCGGTAATCATCCTCATCGGCCCAGCTCTTCCGGCGGCCGAGGCCAGGCGTGAAAAACAACAATGGCAGCTTCAAGAACAGCAGCTCGGAATGGATCATTCCATCGATCGCCCGCTCCCACCAGGCGGCATCGCGCTTGCCGTTGGCCTTGAGCCAGCCGTCATAGGGCGCCCAATGGCTCGGCTCGTCACTTTCGATGATCCGGAAAATCTTCATAAGGCCGCGATCAGCTTGCACGAGCGGGTGGGCAAGCAGGATCTCGACCTGCCGGTGACCGCGTTTCTCGGTCAGCGAAATGACCCGGCACAAGCGTTCGAACTGCTGCTCGTCACCGATCATCTGCTCGGGCTCGAGGTCGTCGATCCGTGACTTGAACATGATCTCTACAAAGCGGTCGATATGGCCAACGGTGCGATCAACCCCGAACGGCATGACCCCGCGCCGCTCGAACCAGTGGCGGAACATCAGATAATGCTTGTGCTCGTCGGCACGGTGTTTCTCGATGAGCTTTATCAAGGCCCGGTCGCCCGGCCATTGCAGCCGCACGGCGCGAAGCACCCGGTCGATGGCGGTGTATCCGCGATGCTCGTTGTAGATGTAAATCGATCCGAGCAAATCGAGATAACGGCGACGGAACCACGCAATCATCGTCGCTCAACTAAGTCCTTTGAATCGCGAATCAATCCGCGCTGCGGGTAGCAGCGAGGGATAGGAATGGGTAGGCGTCGCGGAAATGTGCATGCCTGCCCCAATCCATGGAATCCGGTTGTGATGGATCGTGAACGCGACTGGCTGATTCCAGTTGCATTGCTGCTGGCGATCGAGCTGGCGGCGTGGTGCGTCTTATCGATCGCCGGGCTGGCGCATCCGCCGGCGATCGCGGGTTATGAGCTCCTCGCTTTGGCCGCCTTCGCGCCGGTTCTGTGCTTCCGCCTGCTGAGCATTCCCAGGCCGCTCGGGCGCCTGCAGAAAATGGCGCGGGAGGAGCCGGCCCGGATCGGCGCTCTGGTCGCCGGCATCCAGCTGTTCGTGCTCGGCGCCTCGCTGTTCGGCGCGCTCAAGGCCGCCATCCCCAAAGTGGTTCCGTTCTGGCTCGACGGACCCCTCGCCCAGGCCGAGCGAACGCTGTTCGGAACCGACCCGTGGCGGCTCAGCACCCTCCTGCTGGGGTGGGCGACGCCGGCGATCGACCTCATCTATGCGTCCTTCCTGCCGATCCACTTGCTGGCCGTTTTTACGTTGCTCACCGCGGCACCGTCGCGCGCCAAGACGCGGGCGCTGGTCTCGCTCTATCTGGCGTGGCTGGTCATCGGTGTCGGCGGCGCCTTTGCCTTGTCGTCGGTCGGCCCGATTTTCTATGATCGGGCGTTTGGCGGCGGGTTGTTCTCGGCGTTGACCCAGGCGCTCCACGGCGCGGCTCCGATCGCGGTCCGCACATCCGATTTGATGTGGCAGTATCACGTCACCGATACCCCCGCCGTCGCAACCGGGATTTCGGCGATGCCGTAGATGCATGTCGGGCTATCGCTGTGGCTCGCGCTGATCAGCCGGGGGGGCCGCTACGCGCCGCTGGCGTGGCTCTATTACGCGATCATCTGGCTCGGCTCGGTGCATTTGGGCTGGCACTATGTCAGCGATGGCCTGGTCGCTTCAGTGGCGATGTTGCTCCTGTTGCACATCGCGGGCGCGCTGCGATTTGGCCGCGGCCGCGCGCCCAAGCCGAGAGTCGTCCAGCCTAGCGCAGCTTGCTGATCGTGAGCTTGTCCGCCTTGGCCCGGATCTGAACCGATTCCTCGCTGCGGGTCAGCGCCTTAGCGATGGCGCGAACCGACATGCCCTTGCCGGCGAGCTGGTGAAGCTTCTGGATCTCGTCCTGCTTCCATGGCTGGCGGTGCCGTTCGAAACGTTGCTCGGCCATCGCGATCTCCCCTCAGGCGGCGCGTCTAGCATCCGGCTGACACCCTGCTAAACCTCGCGGCTCATGTCCCAAGCCCAAAACCATCTCTATCTCGTCGACGGGTCGAGCTACATCTTTCGCGCCTATCATCGGCTGCCGCCGCTGACTAACCGCCACGGGATGAACGTCGGCGCGGTCTATGGCTATACGGCGATGCTGTGGAAGCTCGCCGACGGCCTCAACAAGGCTGACGGGCCGACCCACATGGCGGTCATCCTCGATGCCGCCGGCAAGACCCACCGCGACGACATGTTCGACCAGTATAAGGCCAACCGCCCGCCGGCGCCCGAGGATCTGGTCCCGCAATTCCCGCTGATCCGCACCGCGACGCGCGCCTTTTCCATCCCGTGCATCGAAACCGTGGGGCTGGAAGCCGACGACATCATCGCCTGCTACGTCACCGCGGCCAAGCAGGCCGGCTGGAAAGTAACCATCGTCAGCTCCGACAAGGATCTGATGCAGTTGGTCGAAGACGGCGCGGTCGACATGCTCGACACGATGAACGACCGCCGGATCGACGAGGCCTATGTCAACGACAAGTTCGGCGTCGGGCCGGAACTGGTCGGCGACGTGCTGGCGCTGATGGGCGACAGCGTCGACAATGTGCCCGGAGTGCCCGGCGTCGGCCCGAAGACCGCGACGCAGTTGATCCAGCAGTTCGGCGATCTCGCCACGGTGCTCGCCAGCACCGACCAGATCGCCAAGCCCAAATTGAAGCAGAATTTGATCGACCATGCCGACAATGCGCGATTGTCGCGGGAATTGGTGCGGCTGGTGTGCGACGCCGCCCTGCCCGAGCCGCTCGAGAATCTGGCGCTGACCGGTATCCCGCCCGAGCCATTGAAGGAGTTCCTCGAGGAACAGGGATTCAAGACGCTGCTGGCGCGGATGATCGGCGGCGGAACGGCACAGCGAACCAGCAGCAGCAGTGACGTCACGACGCCAACTCCAGCGGTGGTAGAAGCGATCGCGATCGACCGATCGGCCTATGCAACGGTGACCGAAGAAGCAGCGCTCGACCAATGGATCGAGGAGGTGCGTGACTATGGTTATGTCGCGGTCGATACCGAGACCGATTGCATCGATTGCGTGATCGCCCGGCTTGTAGGAATTAGCCTGGCCACCGCCCCCAATCGCGCTTGCTATATTCCTATCGGGCATAGCGGGGCCGACCTCTATTCCGAGCGACCGGAGCAGCTCGACAAAGCGGTGGTGCTGGCCAAATTGAAGCCGCTGCTCGAAGACCCGGCGGTGCTCAAGATCGGGCATAATTTCAAATACGACTGGGTGATGTTCGACAAGGACGGGATCGACGTCACGCCCGTCGACGACACCATGCTCTTAAGCTTCGACCTCGACGCCGGGCTGCACGGCCACGGCATGGACGAATTGGCCAAGCTCCAATTCGACCATGAATGCATCAGCTTCAAGTCGGTGTGCGGGGTTGGCGCCAAGCAGATCACCTTCGACAAGGTACCGCTGCCGCAAGCGACCCAATATGCCGCCGAGGACGCCGACATCACGCTGCGGCTGTGGCAGCGGTTGAAACCGCGCATCGCGGCGGAGGGCGTGACGCAAGTCTATGAGCGGGTCGACCGGCCACTGATCAGCGTGCTCGGGCGGATGGAGCGGCGCGGGATCAAGGTCGACCGCGACTATCTCGCCAAGCTGAGTGGCGAGTTTGCGATCGAGATTGCGGCGCTGGAAACGCGCGTGTTCGCCGCCGCGGGGGGGCCGTTCACCATCGGCTCGCCGCAGCAATTGGGCCTGGTGCTGTACGAGCGGCTCGGCCTGAAGGGCGGGCGCAAGGGCAAGAGCGGCACTTACTCGACCGATGTCACCGAATTGGAGCGGCTGGCGGGCGATGGGGTCGAGACCGCGCGGCTGGTGCTCGACTGGCGCCAGCTGTCGAAATTGAAATCGACCTACACCGACGCGTTGCAGGCGCAGATCAACCCCGAGACCGGGCGCGTCCACACCAGCTTCAGCCTGGCCGGCGCGCAAACCGGGCGCTTGTCATCGAACGACCCCAATTTGCAGAACATCCCGATCCGCACCGAGATCGGGCGCAAGATCCGCGACGCGTTCGTGGCTGAGCCCGGCCATGTGCTGATGAGCGCCGATTACAGCCAGATCGAGCTCAGGCTCGCAGCGCATATGGCCGACGTGCCGGCGCTCAACGAGGCGTTCCGGGCCAAGGCTGACATCCACAATCTGACCGCGATCGAGCTGTTCGGGTCGGACGAGCGCGAGAACCGCGACAAGGCCAAGACGATCAATTTCGCCATCCTCTATGGCATCTCGTCATGGGGCCTAGCCGGACGGCTGGGGGTCAGCCGCGACGAAGGCCAGGCGATCATCGACCGTTACTTCGAGCGCTTCCCCGGCATCCGCAATTACATCGCGACGACGCTGACCTTCGCGCGCGAGAACGGCTTCACCCGCACGCTGTTCGGCCGCAAGACCCACTTCCCCAACATCGACAGCCGCCAGCAGAATCTGCGACAGGGCAGCGAGCGGGCGGCGATCAACGCGCCGATCCAGGGGACCAGTGCCGATCTGATCAAGCGGGCGATGGCGCGCATGGATCAAGCCTTGGCCGAGGCTGACCTGGAGGGCGTGCGGATGCTGCTCCAGGTCCACGACGAACTGGTGTTCGAAGTTCCCGACGGGCGTGAGGACGACGCCGCCGCGGTGATCCGCACAGTGATGGCGAACGCCGCCGAGCCGGCGATAACGCTCGACGTACCGCTGGATGTCGAAATCGGCTGGGGCGAACATTGGGGCGCCGCACATTGACCGCCGACCCAATCACTCAAGCCGAGACCGACACACCCGACGCAGATATGGCGACGCTGGCGCGGGGCGGGCGGCTCAATGTGTTCGGGTTCGTGCTGCGGCTCGCCGCGCGGCTGCCATTCCTGTTCATAGCCGGGCGCTATTACGGCGCCGAAGCGCTTGGGCGCTTTGCTTATGCCGTGCTGACGGTCGAGTTCGCGGCGCAATTGGCGGCGTTCGGGTTGCGCCGCGGGCTGGCCCTGCAACTCGCCGATGCGGTCAAGCCGCACGTCTGCGTCATCGCCGACGCGATGCTGGTGGCGGCGATCGGCTCGGCGGTCGGCATGACCATCCTTGGCTTCTTCCCCCAGGCGATGTTTCCCAACAGCCAGGTCCACGGGCTCGACTGGCTGCTGCCGGTGACCGTGTTCGCGATCAGCTGGACCGACATCGCGCTGGCCGCGCTCGCCTATCGCCACGACGTCGGCGCGACGGTGCGCGCGCGCTCGATCGTCGAGCCGTGGGCGATCAGCATCGCCGCCTTTGGCTTCTCATATTACTCTCTGCGCGACGGCCTGATCATCTCCTACGTAATCTCGATGGTCGCGGCGCTGATCGCGGCGGTGATCCCGCTGGTGCGCAGCTATGGCCTGCCCCATGGCTGGACGCCCGACCTCGCCACCGCGTGGCGCACGGCGCGGCGCAACGGACCGCTGGCCGCCGCCGACGCGGTCGAATGGGCGTCGCGCCGGGTCGACCTCGCGGTCCTCGGCCTGTTCCTCAGCCCGGCGTTCGTCGGCATTTATTATGTCGCCCAGCAAGTCGCCTCGCTGCCGGCCAAGTTGAAGACCAGTTTCGAGCCTGTGCTCGGCCCGGTGATCGCGCGCAACATCGCCGCCGGCGACAAGAGCGCGATCGCCGCCCAGGTGCGCCAGGTGACCTATTGGATAATCGCCGCGCAGGTCGGCATCGCCATTTCGCTGTCGATTCCGGGGCGCGCGGTGATGGGGCTGGTCGGGTCGGGTTTCACCGGCGGAACCGCGACCTTGTCGTTCCTGCTCGCCGCCGAAGTCATCGCCGCCGCCGCGGTGGTCAGCGAAGCGGCGCTGATCTACGTCGCGCGGCACCGCAACATGGCGATCAGCCTGATCATGCTGGCGCTCGAGGCGGCGCTGAGCGCGGTCCTGATCATCGCCATGCGCGACGCCCATTGGCCGCTGGCGTGGCAGGCGACCGGGCCGGCGATCGCACTGTGCCTGGCGCTGGCGTTCGCTTCGATCACCAAGTCGCGGTTGCTCGCCAGGACCCTTGCCGCGCCGGTGTCGGGGTGGCGCTGGGATATCGGCTGGGCGGCGGCGGCGGGGATCGCCATCGGGGTCCCGGCGCGGCTGTTTCTGCCGCCGGTCTGGCAGTTGGCGATCGGCATTCCGGCGATGCTCGGCGCGTTCGGCGCGGTGCTGTGGCTCAAGGGCTTCGGCCCCGAGGATCGCGAGCTGTTCCGCCTGCGCAAGGACGACATCGAGGACCTCCGCGCGGCCGAGGCGCGGGGCGAGGTCGCGGACGATATTGTTTAGGGGTGGGCAGCGCGGTGGGTGCCCGCTTTCGACCCATTGCGGACGTTCACGACGTGACGCATGAGTGACCTATGGGGGGCTAATGGCGCTAACGCCGACAATTCTATTCGCATTCGCTCTGATCGTCGTCGGTCTGCCGATGGCCGTCACGGCGCTCAACCGGTGGAAGCGATACGCGGGTTGGTGGCTGCTGGCCGCGTTCATCGCTCTCATCATCGCGGGGAACGTCGCTGAGAAGCTCATCACCGGGACCTCAGCGATATTCTAGTAACGTCCGCTTTCCACCCATTGCGGACGTTAGGGCGTCGCGCGTAGCGATAAATCTAGTGCCGGAAGTGGCGCATGCCGGTGAACAGCATCGTTAGCCCCGCTTGGTCGGCGGCGGCGATGACGTCTTCGTCGCGGATCGAGCCGCCGGGTTGGATCACCGCGGTGGCGCCGGCTTCGACCGCCGCCAGCAGTCCGTCGGCGAAGGGGAAAAAGGCGTCGGAGGCGACTGCCGAGCCGATCGTGCGCGGCTGCGGCCAACCGTTGGTTTCGGCAGCTTCAATCGCTTTCGCGGCGGCGATGCGGGCGGAGTCGCGGCGGTTCATTTGCCCGGCGCCGATGCCGACGGTGGCGCCGTCCTTGGCGTAGACGATGGCGTTGGATTTGACGTGCTTGGCGACGGTCCAGGCGAACAGGCAGTCGGCGATTTCCTGATCGGTCGGCTGGCGTTTGGTGACGCATTTAAGATGGTCGCGGCTGATGTGGCCGTTGTCGCGGTCCTGGACCAATAGCCCGCCGGCGATGACCGCCAGAGTCTGGCCGCCGCGCAATGGATCGGGCAGATCGCCGGTTAGCAACAGGCGGAGGTTCTTCTTCCTGGCGAAGATGGCGCGGGCGTCGGCGTCGGCATCGGGGGCGACGACGACTTCGGTGAAGATCTGGGCGATGGCTTCGGCGGTGGCGACGTCGAGCGGGCGGTTGGCGGCGACGATGCCGCCGAACGCCGAGACGCTGTCGCAGGCCAGCGCCTGGGCCCAAGCGTCGGCGAGCGTGGCGGCGCTGGCGACGCCGCACGGGTTGGCGTGCTTGACGATGACGATGGTCGGCGGGCCGTCGCGGAATTCGGCGGCGAGATCGAGCGCGGCGCTGGCGTCGTTCAAATTATTGTAACTGAGTTCCTTCCCCTGGACTTGGCTTGCCTGGGCGATGCCGCGGGCGTGGGGGCCGACGGGGACGTAGAGCGCGGCTCGCTGGTGAGGGTTCTCGCCGTAACGGAGCGGCATTTTGAGCTTGTTGGCGAGCACCCACGTTTCGGGGAAGCGCTGGCCCTGGTCGGCGAAGGCGAACCATTGCGAGATGATCGAGTCGTAGGCGGCGGTCAGCGCGTAGGCTTTGGCCGCGAGTTTTTTGCGCAGGGCAAGCGAGGTGGCGCCGGAATTGGCGTCGAGTTCGGCCAGCAGCGCGGCATAATCGGCGGGATCGGTGACCACCGCGACGTGGGCGTGGTTCTTGGCCGCCGAGCGGATCATCGACGGGCCGCCGATGTCGATATTCTCGATGATCGTGTCGCGGTCGGCGCCGCCGGCCACCGTCGCTTCGAACGGGTAGAGATTGACGATTACGAGGTCGATGGGGGCTATGCCGTGCGCGTCCATCGCGGCGCGGTGATCGGGATTGTCGCGCACGCCCAAGAGCCCGCCGTGGACCTTGGGGTGGAGCGTCTTGACCCGGCCATCCATCATCTCGGGGAAGCCGGTGAGGTCGGAGATGTCGCGCACCGCTTGGCCGAGTTCGCGCAGCTTCGCGGCGGTGCCACCGGTCGAGACCAGCTCGACCTTGTGGCGCGCCAGGCCAGCGGCGAGGTCATCAAGGCCAGTCTTGTCCGATAGCGAAATCAACGCCCGCGTGATGGGCACCAGGTCAGTCATTGTTATCCCTTAACTCGTGCGGCGGAATTGCCAGCCGACTTCGCCACCGATGCTTGACATTTCGCCGACAATTACCAATTGCGTTGTCGGGTGTGACGCGCCGGCGCCGTCGATCCACAGGCTTTCCTCGGTCGTCAGCATCGCCCCGCGGCAACGGCATTGACGCTCGCGGCCGAAGACGTTCCGGTGTTGC
>JBDSNQ010000226.1:0-4214 GCA_039915275.1 Sphingomicrobium sp. | reverse complement strand
GAGGCGCGGATTCTGGTCATTGAACGCAAGGGCAGTGTCTGAGTGGTTTCCCATTCGGGCCTGATCACCGTCATGCAGCGTGCCGCGCGCAAGGCGGCGCCGCGGCTTCGGCGCGACTTCGGCGAGGTCGAGCATCTGCAGGTTAGCCGCAAGGGGCCGGCCGACTTCGTCTCGCTCGCCGACAAGCGCGCCGAGCAGACTCTGGTCGAGGAATTGCGCAACGCGCGGCCCGATTGGGGGCTGCTGGTCGAGGAAGCGGGCGAGATCGCCGGCAATCCCGACAAGCCGCGGTGGATCGTCGATCCGCTCGATGGCACCAGCAATTTCCTCCACGGCATCCCGCAATTCTCGATCAGCATCGCGGTTGAGGAGAAGAAGCCCGGTGGTGGCACGGAGATCACCCAGGCGCTGGTTTACCAGCCGCTGACCGACGAGAGCTATTGGGCCGAGAAGGGCCGCGGCGCCTGGCTCAATGAGCGGCGGCTGCGTGTATCGGCCCGCCGAGACCTTAGCGAATGCGTGATCGGCACCGGCCTGCCGCATTGCGGGCACGGCGATGTCGCTGAATGGTTCAAGATCTACGCCGCGATCGCCCCGCAGGTTGCCGGCGTTCGCCGCTTCGGTTCGGCCGCGCTCGACCTCGCCTGGATCGCGGCCGGGCGCATTGACGGCTTCTGGGAAGACGATCTCGACATTTGGGACACCGCCGCCGGGCTGCTCCTGATCCGCGAAGCGGGCGGGTTCGTCACCGACTATCGCGGGTCCGACCAGATGTTCGAGCGGCGCGAATATCTTGCCGGCAACGGCGACGTCCACTCGCGCCTGCACAAACTGATCGCCGGAGCTCGTCGATGATCGCGGCCCTGCTCGCGGCCGCGGCGTTGCAGCCGCAAACTCTGTTCACGGTCGATCCGAAGCATCGGATCATCGAAGGCGTGGCGACCGATGGCGCGCGGATCTGGGTGTCGAGCCTGGTCGACCGCCAGATCCTGCTGTGCAAGCGCAGCTGCAAGGCGATTGCGACGCTTCCGGCTGGTCTCCATCCGTTCGCAATCACCTGGGATACCAGCCGCAAGCGTCTGTGGGTCGCGGCCGATTGCCCGCCGGGCGTGTCGTTCATCACGGCCTGCGTGCGTGGCGCGCTCTTGGCGCTCGACACGCGCGGGCGGGTGATAACTCGAATAGCCCCGGGGGTCGGCACCTTCCATCCCGGCGACGTATCGGTGACCAACGGTCAGCTGTTCGTCAGCGACAGCCAAAACGGCATGGTGTTCCGCCTCACGCCAAACGGGCGCGGGTTGATGGCGGTGGTGCTGCCCGGCGTCGGCAAGAGCGGGCAGGGGGCAGCATTGTCCGAAGACGGCAAGACGCTGCTGGTCGCCGACTATAGCCAAGGCGTCGGCTCGGTCGATCTCGCGACTTTTGCCCGCACGCTGCTGCCGCGCCAGGACGGCAAGCCGCTGCGCGGCGTCGACGGGCTGGTCCGCTGCGGATCGACCTATTACGGCCTCTACAACGGCGCCGCGCCGGGGCTGCTGCTGTCGATCACTATGACCGCAACGGGGATCAAATTCGACCAGCCGCTCGGCGAAACGACGCTGCCCGACCCGACCCAGATTGCGTTCGACGGAAAGCGGCTGCTGATCGTCGCGGACTCGGGCTGGGCAACGATCGACAAGCCGGGTTTTGCGCGGACGCAGGGGACTCCCGTGCTTGCCATTCCGCTGTCGCAGGACTGCACGCCGATTTAGGGCGGATTTTCGGGCCAAAAGCGCTTGCCCCGCTGTTGCCCGCTCGCTTGCCGTCGCCTAAAGCGCCGCCAGTCCTCGCGTAGTGGAGATTGTCTTGGCCAGCGTCGCCGTCGGATATCTGCCGATCCTGCTGTTCCTCGCCATCGCTCTGGCGTTGTCGGGCGGCTTTGTCGTGCTGCCGATGCTGGTCAGCCGCCTGACTGGCACGCACCGCCCGGACGCCGAGAAATTGAGCGAATATGAGTGCGGCTTCCCCGCCTTCGAGGACAGCCGGGCGCGCTTCGACGTCCGCTTCTATCTGGTCGCGATCCTGTTCATCGTCTTCGATTTGGAAGCCGCCTTCCTGTTCCCATGGGCGGTGTCGCTCAAGCTGACCCACTGGACCGGCTGGATCGCGATGATGATCTTCCTTGCCGAACTCGGCCTCGGCCTCGCTTACGCGTGGAAGAAGGGCGCGCTCGAATGGGAGTGACGCTCGACCCCAGGCACGACCCGATGCCGACCGAGGAGGAATTGGCGCGGCTCGCCGGGCTGGTCCCGGGCGACGCCGACATGGCCAAGCTCCACGCGCTGCGTGCCGAGCTCGACGACAAGGGCTTTCTCGTCGCCTCGACCGAGGATCTGTTTACCTGGGCCCGCACCGGTTCGCTGTGGTGGATGACCTTCGGCCTCGCCTGCTGCGCGGTCGAGATGATCCACGTCAACATGCCGCGCTACGACCTCGAACGCTTCGGCGTCGCGCCGCGCGCCAGCCCCCGCCAGTCCGACGTGATGATCGTCGCCGGGACTTTGTGCAACAAGATGGCCACGGCCTTACGCAAGGTTTACGACCAGATGGCCGAGCCG
This sequence comes from Sphingomicrobium sp., assembly GCA_039915275.1. Classification (GTDB taxonomy): domain Bacteria; phylum Pseudomonadota; class Alphaproteobacteria; order Sphingomonadales; family Sphingomonadaceae; genus Sphingomicrobium. Next base: position 1,617 of record JBDSNQ010000226.1, on the reverse strand, counting down.
CGCTATGTCATCTCGATGGGCAGCTGCGCCAACGGCGGCGGTTACTATCATTACAGTTACTCGGTGGTCCGTGGTTGCGACCGTATCGTGCCCGTGGACATCTATGTCCCGGGCTGCCCGCCAACCGCCGAGGCCTTGCTCTACGGCATCCTCCAGCTCCAGCGGAAGATCCGCCGCGAAGGGACGATCGCGCGGTGACCGTCGCGCTCCACGTTCCCCGGACCGCCTCCGACGACGGGGTGATCGCCGCCGCAAAGAAGGCACTCGGCAATGCGCTCATCGCGGTGAAAGAGCAGGTCGGCGAGATCACGCTGACGGTCAAGCGCGAGGAAATCGCGAATGTTTTGAGGCAGCTGCGCGATACGCCGGGGCTCGAATATCAGCAATTGATGGAGATCGCCGGGGTCGATTACCCCGAGCGGCCCGAGCGGTTCGAGGTCGTGTACCAATTGCTGTCGCTGACCAGGAACCGCCGAATCCGGGTCAAATTGTCGACCGACGAGGCGACGCCGGTGCCGAGCGTGACGTCGCTGTGGCCGGTCGCCGGCTGGCTCGAACGCGAGGTGTTCGACATGTACGGCGTCGGCTTCTCCGGCAACCCGGACTTGCGCCGGATCCTCACCGACTATGGCTTCGAAGGCCATCCGCAGCGCAAGGATTTCCCACTGACCGGCTTCGTCGAGCTGCGCTATTCCGAAGCCGAAAAGCGCGTCGTCTACGAGCCCGTGTCGCTGCCGCAGGACTTCCGCACGTTCGATTTCCTGATGCCGTGGGAAGGCGCCGAATATCGGCTGCCGGGCGACGAGAAAGCGGTCGGTGAAGCACCCGGCGCGCCGTCACCTGCACCAGCCGCCAGCGGCCCGCCTCCGGTCAAGGCGAAGAAGCCGCGGAAGAAGAAAATCACATGACCACCGCCCGCACCCTGGAGGTCACCGCCAGCAATGCTCCGGCCGAGGAAATCGCGCCGGGCAACGCCACGCATAACAATTACACGCTCAACTTCGGCCCCCAGCACCCGGCGGCGCACGGCGTGTTGCGGCTGATCATGGAGCTCGATGGCGAGATCGTCGAGCGAGTCGATCCGCACATTGGCTTGCTCCATCGCGGCACCGAGAAGCTGATCGAGTATAAGACCTACGCCCAGGCGCTGCCTTATTTCGACCGGCTCGATTACTGCTCGCCGATGTGCATGGAGCACAGCTTCGTGTTGGCGATCGAGAAATTGATGGGGCTCGAGGTGCCGCTGCGCGCCCAATACACTCGCGTGCTGATGGCCGAGCTCACTCGCATCAAAAACCACATGCTCAACCTCGGCAGCCACATCATGGATGTCGGCGCGATGACGCCGAACTTGTGGCTGTTTGAGATCCGCGAGGATCTGATGCAGATCTACGAGGCGGTGTCGGGCGCGCGGATGCACGCCAAGTACTTCCGCGCCGGCGGCGTCCACGGCGATATCCCGCCCAAGGTTCTCAATCAGATCGGCGAGTTTCTTGAGAATCGCGTGCAACTGTTCGAAGACGCCATTTCGCTGGTCGCCGACAACCGCATCTTCAAGCAGCGCAATGTCGACATCGGCGTGGTCAGCAAGGACGACGCGATCGCTTGGGGCTTTTC
>JBDSNQ010000057.1:0-6613 GCA_039915275.1 Sphingomicrobium sp. | reverse complement strand
GACGGTCCGCGATCCGCACCGCCAAGTTCGCCCGCACTTGGTCGGCAGCTCGTGCCCAATTTCGTCGTCACGCCCAACGCATCCTTTTTGGCGTCGACCCGGCTGGCGATCACCGCCGGGCGCGCGCGCGGCATGAAAGCCGACAATGGCGCCGACATGGTATTGCGCCGCGCCGCCGAAGCGTCGGGCAAGCCGGTCGAAGGGCTCGAAAGCTTCGAGTTTCAGCTCAACATGTTCAGCCGCATTCCGCAGCAGGCGGCGCCGTCGGCCCGTTCGACGCAGGATGTCAGCTCGGTCGGCAATCTGGCGATCGTCATGGGCCAGCTGCAATCGGCCTGGAATCGCGGCGACCCGGAGATTTTCACGTCGATGCTCGATCAGATGCGGACCAATTCGCCCGAAAGCTACGATGTGATGTTCGTCCAGCGGAACACCAATTGGGCAAATTGGATCGCCAGGCGGATGCAGAGCCCCGGGACGGTGTTCGTCGCGGTCGGCACCGGCCACCTCGCCGGGCCCGACAGCATCCAGGCCAAGCTCGCCCAGCGCGGGGTCCGCTCCTCGCGCATCAACTGATGACCCCAACAGGTCGTCACCCCGGACTTGATCCGGGGTCCACCTTTTCCTCCATTCTTGCTTTTGTGCCGCCCGTCGACTAGGGCGCGCCCTTCCCCAGCCATGGTCATCCCTGGAGGCGTGGCGGGGTCTTGCATTGGAGTAACATAAGATGAGCGAACAGCTGACGCTGCCCGCTGAAGCGCGCGAACGGGCTGGCAAGGGAGCCTCCCGGGAATTGCGGCGCGACGGACGGGTACCCGCCGTGATCTACGGCAACAAGAAAGAGCCAATGTCGGTCCATGTCGAGGAGAAGCTCCTCGCCAAGATGCTGTCGACCGGCCACTTCATGAACACCGTGGTGATGGTCGACGCCGGCGGCACCAAGCACCGCACCCTGCCCAAGGACGTCCAGTTCCATCCGGTGAGCAGCCGCCCGATCCACGTCGATTTCCTGCGTATCGGCGAGCACAGCAAGCTCACGGTCGCGATCCCGGTGCGCTTCGACAATGAAGAAGCATCGCCCGGCATCAAGCGCGGCGGCGTGCTCAACATCGTCCAGCACGAGCTGGAACTGGTGTGCGACGCGGCTCACATCCCGGAAGAGATCCACATCAGCCTGGCCGGTCTCGACATCGGCGATTCGATCCACATCAGCCAAGTCACTTTGCCCGACGGCACCAAGGCGGCGATCGACGACCGCGACTTCACCATCGCCACAATCGTCGCTCCGTCGGCGGTCAAGGCCGAGGAAGCCGAAGCCGCTGAAGCCGCCGCGGCCGAAGCCGAGCCAGCCGAAGGCGAAGAGGGTGAAGGCGAAGCCGGAGCCGAGGGCGAAGCCGAAGCCAAGGACGAGTAAGCGAAACTCCGTTCGTCCTGAGCAACATCGAAGGACCGCCCTTCGACTTCGCTCAGGACGAACGGATTTGCTTCTGTTAGCACCCTTCGATGCAAATCTGGGCGGGTCTTGGCAATCCTGGCGGCAGCTACGCGCTCCACCGCCACAACGTCGGCTTCATGGCCGCCGACATCATTGCCGCCGTGTACGACTTCGGGCCGTGGAGTAAGAAATTCCGCAGCCTCATCGCCGAGGGCCGCATCGGCCGCCGCAAGGTCCTGCTGTTGAAGCCACAGACCTTCATGAATGACAGCGGCGACGCGGTGCAGCAGGCGCTGCGCTTCTATAAGCTGGAGGTCGACGCGCTGACCGCGTTCCACGACGAGCTCGATCTTCTTCCGATGAAGGTCAAGGTCAAGGTCGGCGGCGGCACCGCCGGGCACAATGGCCTGCGCTCGATCGATGCCAGCCTCGGCCCCGATTTCCGCCGCGTCCGGATCGGCATTGGCCACCCCGGCCACAAGGACAAGGTGACCAATTACGTGCTCGGCAATTACGCCAAGTCGGAAATGGAGCCGCTCTCCGACCTGCTCGCCGCCATCGCCGCCGAAGCCCAATGGCTGGCCGACGGCGACGACGCCCGCTTCATGAGCGAGGTCGCGCTGAGGTTGCAGGCGGAGTAGCCGGACCGGTTGACCGGGATGCCAGGGGGAGCATGTCCTCGGTCAAGCCAATGCGCTTCATCGCCTTGGCCACCATGCTCTTGAACCGCGGATGATCGCGCATGGGGTCCATGTCGGGGTCGGCCATCATGGTCAGCATCAAGCTTCTGCTATGTCGCGTCATCACCGGTTCCAGCATGTCCAACGCCCCCTCAATGTCGCCTACCCAATTGGCGAGCATGCACGCGAAATTGTAGGGCATATTGATGTTTTCCGGGTCGACCATCATGGCGCGCTGGATCCGCTCCCTGGCCCGGTCGAGATCCCCCAAAATTGTGAGCGCCGCTGCGCTCACGCCCAACGCGGATGCGTTGAGGCTGTCTTGCTCGAGGACACGCTCGCTGCGCTCCAACATTTGCTGAGCTATTTCGGGCATGCGCTCGCGCGAGCCCAGTGCTTTGAAGCACGTGAGTAACATCATGCACGAGTGAAAATCGTTTTCGTCGAGCGACGCGGCGAGCATGTAGTGCCGGGTGGCTTCTTCGACTCGCCGACGCTGCATCAACAACCGCGCGGCCTCCCGGTTGACCTCCCAGCTGTTGGGATCGATCTCAAGGCCACGGCGGATTTCATCCTCAGCCCGTTCAAAATCGCCCTGTTCGGCAACATGGCGCGCGCGCACGCTGTACGGCGCGGCGAGCGTCGGATCGAGCTTCAATGCTTCTTCTGCGGCCGCCAGCCCGTCATCAACGTCACGGCCATGATGATAACGCAAACTAGCCTGGGCGATGGCGAGCAACCCCCAAGCCTGAGCGTAATGAGGATCGAGATCGATGGCTCGCTGCGTTGTCCGAATGACGATCTCATCGCGCCGGACGTCGCCATAATTGCCCGAAATCCAGAGCTGTCGGGCCATCAAATAGAGGTTGTAGGCTTCGGCGTCCGTGGTTCCGCGCCGCTCGATCGCCTTCTTCTCCGCCGGCAGCAGCTTCACCTTGAGGGCCTCGACGATCGCCTTCGAAATCTCGTCCTGGATGGCGAAGATGTCGGTCAGGTCGCGGTCGTAGCGCTCTGCCCAGAGGTGATCGCCGGTCGCTCCGTCGATCAGCTGTGCGTTGATCCGCACGCGCGCCCCGACCTTGCGCACGCTGCCCTCGAGGACATGGCTGACGCTGAGCTTGCGCGCGACGTCGATGATGTCCACCGCCTGGCCCTTGAACATGAAGGCGGAATTGCGGGCGGTAACCGCCAGCGCGGAGATCTTCGATAAATCGGTGGTGATGTCCTCGCTGATGCCGTCGCTGAAATATTCCTGCTCAGCATCCCCGCTCATGTTGGCGAACGGCAACACGCAGATCGACAGCTTGGATGACCGCTTAGCTGGCCCCGACTGAACTTCGCCTGGACCGATCAGCGTGGCGACGCTCCCTGCGACCTTACACCAGCCGAGCGCAGAGACGTCCCCATCCCAGCCTTTGAGGTCGGCGCACTGGATCTGGTTGAACGGCATCGGCGGGACCGTCCCGTCGACGCTAGCCTGGATCAGCGTCCCTTTGCCCCGGGCGACATCGGCCTCCGCCCGCACCCACTGCGATTTGGCCGCTTCGGCCGACCACAGAACAATCACCGCGCCGGCTGCGTTCAGTCGCTCCTCGATCACTTCGTTGTACGAGCGGTGGGCCGGCAACTCGTCGTCGCGCCACACTTCATGGCCAAGCGAGCGCAGCGCCTCGGCGACCTGCTGCGCATGAGCTTCGGTCGAGCGCGCGTAGGATACAAAGACATGCGGCATGTTCGCGAGATTCCCGGAGGCCCGGCAAAATCCTACCGAGCGCCTCACACCAAGAGCAAGGAAAACATGCGCTTGCACTGCCGACGCCTAGCCGACAAGAACGCTGCAATGTCTGTCCGAACCCTGTTTGCCACCCGCCTGTACGAGGCGGATCTCGGCTCAGCCGACCTGCTCGCCGAGCTTGCACATTCGATCCGCACTTTTGCCACGGACGACGCCGCCGGGCGGCGCTGGAGCGCTGAGCATCACTATCCCGGCTACACCAGCTACGCGTCGTTGAACGACCTGCCCAAGCGCGATCCGGCGTTCGCCGAACTCGCCCGGCTCCTCGCCCGCCACGCGGCCACTTTCGCCAAGGAGTGCGCGTTCGACAGCCCGCGCAAACCGCGCCTCGACAGTCTGTGGGCCAATCTGTTGAAAAGCGGGGGGCAGCACAGTGGACACATCCACCCGCACAGCATCCTTTCCGGCACGTTTTACGTCGAAGCGCCGCCGCAATCGGGCGCGATCCGCTTCGAAGACCCGCGCCTGCCATTGATGATGGCCGCCCCGCTTCGCCCGGACACCTTTTTCAGCATCCAGCCGCGCCCCGGCCTGCTGTTGATGTGGGAAAGCTGGCTGCGTCACGAGGTGCTGCCGGGCACCGCCAAGGGCGAGCGGCTCAGCATCAGCTTCAATTTCGCGTAATGGCTCAGCTCCTCAGCGCGCCCGGTAGAGCGGCTGCGTAACGGCGAACGTCCTCAATCTTGCCGGTGCTCACGCGCGACCAGGACTTCCACTTGCCGTACGCGCCGCGGACGATGATTTCACGCTCAGCCATGTGCGCCTTGAAGGCATTGGCGTCCGGCACGCGAACGAAGACGAAATTGGCCTGGCTGGGAAGCACCTCCAGCCCGGCTTTGCGGGTGGCCTCGAGGATCATTCCCCTGGCCTCGAGGATCCGCCTCTTCGAAAAGGCCATGAACGCCTCATCGTTCAACGAGGCAATGGCGGCGGCCAATGCGGCTGTGCCAAGATCAACAGTCATGATGTTGCTGTTGATCCGCTCGGCATTGGCGGGGGTCGAAAGCGCATAGCCGATCCGCATCCCCGCCAGCCCGTAGATCTTCGAAAAGGTCCGGCTAACAATCACGTTGCGGCCGGCCGCCACCAGGTCGAACATCGAATTGGGCCGGGGACGGTCGGTGAGCTCGTTATACGCCTCGTCGACCAGCAGGACGGTTTCCGACGGCAGCGACGATGAGAATGCCCTCAGCGCTTGCGGATCAACCAGCATGGCGGTGGGGTTGTTAGGGTTGCACAGATAAACCATCGACGCCTTGTTGGCGGCCGCCGCGGCCGCCATCGCCTCAAGGTCAATGTTCATGTCCGGCCGCAGCGGCACTCGAACGAGCTTCGCGCCGTGGCGCACCGCGACCTGGAGCGGTTCATCGAAGAACAGCTCGGGGCAGACGATCGGCCCGTGCCGGCCCCACTCAAGCGCGGCGGCGCTCAGCACTTCGGTCGAGCCATTGCCGATCGCGGCGTGAGCGGCGGTGAGGCCGAAGCGCTCGGCAACCATCGCGCGCAGCCGATCAGTGGCGTCGTCGGCATAGTAACAGCCCTTCGCGGCGGCGTCGGCCATCGCCGCCATCGCCTTGGGCGAGGGTCCATAGGGGTTCTCGTTATAGGTCAGCCAGGCAATCCCGGGCGCCGGGCCGAACAACGGCTTTGCCGCTGCCTTCGCTGCCGCGAGTACCGGCGCGCCGACGAGCGCTGCTGCGGTTCCCACCGATGCCGCTCCGAGCAGCGACCTTCTCGACAATGCGATCGTCATTGCGCATCCCCCCTCAATCGATTGCGGCCTGTCTACGCGCTGCGCGCCGCGCGCGCCACCGGTTGAGCATCGCATTCAACTTCGCTTGAGCGTCAGGCGGCCATGGCAAGTTGGTCGCGGCCGTTGCGCTTGGCTTCGTACAACGCGGCATCGGCGATCGGGAATGCCGCGTCGATGCCGCCGGCCCCGAGCGGGGCGACGCCACCACTGACCGTCACCCAAATTCGCGACTTGTGGTACCTGACGACGGTGTGGGACATGCTGACGCGCAACCGTTCGCACACTGCCATCGCCTGGGCGACAGACGTGCCGGGAAAGAAGATCGCAAACTCCTCGCCGCCGACGCGAGCAACGAGATCATGTTCGCGGACCATGGCGCGGGCGATCCGCGCGAACTCGCGCAACACCTGGTCGCCGGCGTCATGGCCGAACTTGTCATTGACGCGCTTGAAATGGTCGAGGTCGAGCACCGCGATAGAGCTTGGCGAGGGCCCCCGCTGGTCGGCCGCCGAGCGCTCGATCGCGGCGCGAAACCCGCGCCGGTTCGCAAGTCCCGTCAGCGTGTCGGTCAACGCATCCTCGGTCAGGCGGGCCTCGCGCGCCTTGCGCTTGGAAATATCGCGCACGATGCTGAGCAGGCTTTCGACCTCGCCATGCTCGTCGAGCAGGGCGCGAGAGCGGGTCTCGAACCAGCGTTTCTCGCCGGTCGCGGTGAGCGCCAGCGTATCGTAGCTGTGGGTTTGGCCCTTGGCGGCGATCGTCGCTTTATGCGCCTCGTTCGCCTGCTGCGCGTCCTCCGCCGCGACCAAAGCGGTGATATTCGTTCCGACCAGCGCATTGGGGTCGTGCCCGCCAAGCTGGTGGATCGACGGTGAAACATAGCGAATCCGCCCGTCGAGCTCGAGGTGCAGCAGGATGTCGGTCGAATGCTCGGCCATCAGCCGGTAGCG
>JBDSNQ010000206.1:0-11086 GCA_039915275.1 Sphingomicrobium sp. | reverse complement strand
CGGCTGATCGTTACCCGGAGGCGCTGACGCCAAGACGTTTCGCGCCCGTTCAGGCCATAGCCATGGCGCCTCGCCAAGATTGGCGCTGGTAAATTGAACGAGAGGATTATCCTATGAAACAGCCATTTCTATTGGCCCTGGCGCTTGGCGCCGCGGCCATTCCCGCGGCCGCATCAGCCCAGGTGACAGCTACCTTTGCGCAGCCGATCGCGGGCACCAAGCTCGACATCACTGCCACCGGCGAGGTCACCCGCGTACCCGACGTGGCGATCATTTCCGCCGGCGTCGTTACGCGCTCGCCGACCGCCACCGGCGCTATCCAGGAAAATGCCGATCGCATGGAAAAAGTGCGCTCCGCCCTCAAACGCTCCGGCATTGCCGACAAGGATATCCAGACGTCGAATATCAGCCTCAATCCCGAATATCGCTACGAGAATAATCAGCCGCCGCAGCTGACTGGCTACACCGCCACCAACCAGGTCAGCATTCGCTTCCGCGATATTCGCAACAGCGGCCGGATCCTCGATGCGCTGGTCATCCAAGGCGCCAACCAGATCAACGGACCCAATTTGACCATCGACAAGCCGGAGGGCGCACTGGACGAAGCGCGCGCCAAGGCCGCGACTGCTGGCCGCGCCCGCGCCGAGCTTTATGCGCGCGCCTTGGGCATGCGGGTCGTCCGCTTGCTTTCGGTCAGCGAGAGCGGTGGCTATTCATCACCGCCGCCGATGCCGATGGTGATGCGCGCGCAGGCGGATTCGGCCCAGTCCAAGATCGACCCCGGCGAGCAACAGCTCCAGGTCACACTGGCGATGACGTTTGAGCTTCAGTGACCAATAAAAAAAGGCCGCGCGGCGAATGCCGCGCGGCCTCTATTTAGTGGAGATTGCGTCGCGGCTTAGCGGACGGAACCCCGGCGAACCAGATTGACGATCGCCAGAAGAATGATCGCACCCAACAACGAATAGAGGATGTTGGTGAGATCAAGCGGGTCGGAGTTATTGATGTTACCGCCGCCGAGGATAAGGCCGGCGATTACCGCGCCGACGATGCCAACGACGATGTTCAAGATAATGCCTTGTTGGCCGTCAGTACGCATGACCAGACTGGCAAGCCAGCCAACCACACCACCAACGATCAGCCAAATGATGAAACCCATGAGCGTTCCCTCCTGTTCGTGACCGCCAATCGCGACCCGGCGGCCTTCCGGCATCAAGACGCGTGATGCGCGCGTCTTGTTCCGGAATTGAAACGCTGTGTCTAGGGGATGGTTAAGCGCGGCGGCTAAAAACGGTGGAAAACTCGGCTTTGGTTGGTCTCCGTAACGGAGAATTTTTCAATAGCGCTGCTGGCGTTCGTAAACGTCGCGATAATGCTTGATCCGGGTGACGCGCAGGCCGGGCATGCCGCTGCGGTCGACGGCGCGCTGCCAGCCGGTGAATTCCTCGAGGCTCAGCGAGTAGCGCTGACAGGCCTCATCGACCGTCAGCAGCCCGCCGCAAACCGCGGCCACAACCTCGGCCTTGCGGCGCACGACCCAGCGCGTGGTCATCGGCGGCGGCAGGCTATCGAGCGTCAACGGCTCACCGAGCGGGCCGATGACCTGGGCTGGCCGAAATTTCTGGTTCTCGAGCATCTGGGATCAAACTCGCTTAATCATTGTTGCTGGCAGCAGGCTTAAGCGCCGGCCATTGAAGATATTCTGAACTGCGCTGGTTAACGGCGCGCTCATTTGGCTTAACGTCTGTTGCATCGGCGCCCTGCGTGGCGTCACTGGCGAACGCGCCACTTAGGGTTTTCAGGGCCTCGTCCCAGCCTTCGCCGGCGGAAAGGTAGCAGGCGATCGCTTGCTGGCGCTCGCGCACCGACAAAGCGGTGCTGGTGCCAAGCAGCGTTAACAGCTCAGTGGTGCTCAACGGAGCATCGCCGGCCGCGGAAAAATCACCTTCGAACCGTGACAATTGAAAATCTCTCCCGGCCAAACCTCGCCAAACCTGTGTGGTGTCTAGCGGGGATGGGTGAACTTCGAGTAAAGAGCGGCGCTTATGCCAGTCAGCTTCGATCTTGGACGCCCCGCCGGGGACGCACGTATTTTCGTCGCCATGTCGGGCGGCGTCGACAGCTCGGTCGTGGCGACACTCGCGGCGCAGAGCGGCGCGGAGGTGATCGGCGTCACGCTTCAACTTTACAATCATGGTGAAGCGGCGAAGCGCTCGGGCTCGTGCTGCGCCGGTCAGGACATCTACGATGCCAAGGCCGTGGCCGACCGGCTCGGCATCGCCCATTATGTGCTCGATTATGAAAGCCGCTTCCGCACCGGCGTGATCGACCGCTTCGCCGACGAATATGCCGCCGGGCGGACTCCGGTGCCATGCTCGTTGTGCAACCAGGGGGTGAAGTTCACCGACCTCATCGCCTTCGCGCGCGAGCTTGGCGCCGATTGCCTCGCTACCGGCCATTATGTGCAGCGGATCGTCGGGGCCAACGGCGCCGAGCTTCATCGCGGCGCCGATCCGCACCGCGACCAAAGCTATTTCCTCTACGGCACGACGCGCGAGCAGCTCGACTTCCTGCGCTTTCCGCTCGGGCATCTCGCCAAAAGCGAAGTCCGTCGCCTGGCCGAGGCAGCGGGCCTTGCGGTGGCGGCCAAGCCCGACAGCCAGGACATTTGCTTCGTCCCCGACGGCGATTATGCCAGCCTGGTCAAGAAGCTCCGCCCAGAAACCGCGACTCCTGGCGACATCGTCGACCTTGAGGGCCGAGTGCTCGGGCAGCATCAGGGCGTGGTCCAATTCACTGTCGGCCAGCGCCGCGGCGTCGACATCGGCGGCCAGGCCGAGCCGCTCTATGTCGTACGGATCGAGCCGGATACGCGGCGGCTGGTCGTCGGCCCGCGTCGCGCGCTCGCGGTCGAAGCGATGCGGGTCGAGGATTGGAGCTGGATCGGCGAGGAGCAGCGCGAGATCAGCGTCAAGGTGCGCTCGCTGGCGCCGCCGGTCCAGGCCGTGATCGATGGCGACTGGATCCGCTTCGACCGCGCTGAATATGGTGTCGCGCCGGGCCAGTCGGCGGTCTGCTACGACGGGTCGCGGCTGCTCGGTGGCGGCTGGATCGCGGAGACCGCATCGGCCGACGCGCGGGTCGCCGCCGCCGCCTGATGGTCGACGCCGACCTTGCCGAGTTGCTCAGCGATCCACGTTGGCTTGCCCACCGTTATAGCGCGGCCAAGGATGAACTGCACTTTGTCTGGTTGACCCGCGAAGACCATCGCCGGGCAGCGTTCCTCAGCGATCTTCCGGCCGATCCAGCGCGGCCACAGCGCGTCGTCCCCACGGCGGCGCTCGTCGGGGCCGATATTCCACAAGCCCCGCTCCACCTGATCCTTCATTCGGGGCTGGCCGGATCGACGCTGCTGGCCCGGGCGCTCGACCAGCCGGGCGCGGTGATGACGCTGAAGGAACCGCCCTTGCTGTCGGACATCGCCGCCGCCAGCCGCGGCGCCGGTGGCGGACCGCTCATCGCGGGGGCAGCACGGCTTCTCGCCCGCCCGTTTGGTGACGGCGAGGCGGTGATCGTTAAATGCGGGAGCGTCGCCAACGCACTCGGCGCGCCGATCGCGGGACTTCGCGACGACACGCGCCTGCTGGCGCTGCATACGCCGCTCGATCTTTATCTCGCCTCGCTCGCCAGCAAGGGTTTGTGGGGCAGGCTGTGGGGTCGGCGGCTGTTTCTCGGACTTGCCAATGCCGGTTTGGTCGACCTCGGCATCGAGGGCCGGGAGCTGCTCGAGCAGACCGACTTGCAGCTCGCCGCCTGCGCGTGGTTGTCTATCCATCGCCTGCTCAGCGAGGCGCTGGCCCGCTTCGGGCCGGCCCGCGCGCGCTCGGTCGATAGCCGGCTGCTGCGCACCGAGCTGGCCCCGACGCTTGAGATGATCGCGGCATATCTGGCGATCGACTTGGATGTCGCCGCCGCGGCCAGCCCGGACCTGCTTGGCCGCGATTCCAAGACTGGCGAATTATTCGACCCGCAACGGCGACAGGCCGAACTCAATGCGGCGCTCGATCTGCATCGGCAGGAGATTGAGATGGTCGTCGGATGGGCGGAAAAGGTCGCCGACGTCGCGCGCATCGCGTGGACCCTGCCGCATCGCCTCGGCGCCTAGCGCCGCGCTTCAGACCGGGGTCAGGTTGAACTTTCGGTCAGGTCGGACGACAGCATGGTTTCGCGGTCAGTGTGGCCTTCGGGGTCGAGGTGGATGAGGATCTCGGTCCCCGGAAAGCGCAGCTGAAGCTGCTCTTCGATCTTGTCCATGCAATCATGCGCCTCGCGCACCGTCCAATGGGCTGGCACCCAGACGTGGAACTGCGCGAAATGATGCGTGCCACTGGTCCGCGTGCGCAGGTCGTGGAGTCCAGCAAGCTCGGGATATTCGGCGGCGGCGGCAAGGAAGGTCGCGCGCTCGTCTTCCGGCCATTCGCGGTCCATCAGCTGATTGACCGCTTCGCCCGACGCTCGCCAGGCTCCAAACAGCAACCATAAAGCGATGGCGATCCCGAACGCCGCATCGGCGCCGCTGAGGCCGAGCCACTGGTCGAGCAGCAGCGCCGCGATCACCGCCGAGTTGAGCATCAGATCGGACTTGTAGTGGACGTTGTCGGTCCGGATCGCGATCGACCCGGTGCGGGCGATCACATGTTTTTGATAAGCGAGCAGCGCGAAGGTCGCGGCGATCGCGAACAAGGACACACCAATGCCAATCCCCATCGCCGCCGTGGTGCCGCCGTGAATCAGCCGGTCGATCGCGCGCCAGGCAATGCCGAGTGCCGAGACCGCGATCAGCACGACCTGGCCGAGCGCAACCAGTGCTTCCGCCTTGCCGTGGCCGAAGCGATGGTCGTGATCGGCCGGCTGGGCGGCAATGCGCACCCCGGCCAGCGTCGCGAGGCTCGCCACCAGGTCGAGTACGGTGTCGGCAAGGCTGCCGAGCATCGCAGTCGAATCGGTCGCCCATGCCGCCCAGCTCTTAGCGATCAACAAAGTGAGCGCGAGCGCCACGCTGGCAAGCGCAGCGCGCGTCGACAGCTTGCCCCGCAGCGCATCCAACGCCCGAGTCACGGGTACAGCAGCCCTTCGACCCAAGCGTCACCGACTCTCGTGAACAGCCGCCGCTGGTGGAGGCGGTGGGCGCCGTCGCTCCAGAATTCGATCGCCGTCGGCACGACCCGGAAACCGCTCCAATGCGGCGGGCGCGGCACCGGCTGGCCGTCGAACTTCTCGGCTATTTTGGCAAAGCGATCCTCCAGCGTTTCCCGGCGGTCGAGCGGGCGCGATTGATCCGACGCCCAGGCTCCAAGTTGCGAATCCCGCGTGCGTGATGCGTAATAAGCGTCGGCTTCGTCGGCATTCACGGCCTCGACCGTGCCTTCGATCCGCACCTGGCGGCGCAGCGATTTCCAGTGAAACGCCAAGGCGACGTTGGGATTGCCAGCCAGCTCATTGCCCTTGCGGCTGCCGGCGTTGGTGTAAAATACGAAGCCGTCGGGGCCGTGGCCCTTCAGCAGCACCATCCGCACCGATGGATTGCCAGCGGCGTCGGCGGTGGCCACCGCCATCGCTTCGGGATCGTTGGGTTCGCTAGCGGTTGCGTCCTCGAACCACGCGTCGAACAGGGCGAAGGGGTCGCTGGTCATGGCCGGCTCGGCTTAGGCCCGGACGGCGCCGGGCCGCAACCCATCTGCAAACTGGCCATCTGGAAACATCGCTTTCGATACGGCATGGGGGGCCGATGGACTTGTACCAACGGCTCGGGATCAAGCGCGGCGCGAGCGAGGAGGAGGTCAAAAAGGCCTATCGCAGCCTCGCCAAGCAGCTCCACCCGGATCGCAACACCGACAATCCCAAAGCCGCCGAGCGCTTCTCGGCGGTGACCGCCGCTTACGACTTGCTGTCCGACAAGGACAAGCGCGCGCGTTATGACCGCGGCGAGATCGACGAGGAGGGCAATCCCAAGTCGCCATTCGGGTCGGGCTTCGGCGGATATTCGGCTGGCGGCGGGCCGCGGCCGGGCGGACATAGCGGGGCGGGCGGGCCGGGCGACGGCTTTCCGGGCGGCTTCGAGGCCGGCGGCACGGCCGATCTCAACGATTTGTTCGAAGGGCTGTTCGGCGCCGCCAATTCGGCCCGCGGGCGACGGCAAAGCGGCCCGACCGGCTTTCGGCCACGCAGCCGGGCACCGCAGAAGGGCGCCGACGTCGCCTACCGATTGAAGGTCCCGCTGGTCGACGCAGCGACCCTCGCGCCGCAACGGATCGCGCTCGCCGACGGCAAGACCATCGACCTCAAGCTGCCCAAGGGGCTCGACGATGGCACCCGCATCCGCCTGACCGGCAAGGGCCAGCCCGGCCCGGGCGGCAACGGCGACGCCATCGTCACCGTCGCGATCGCCGCCCATGCTTTTTACACGCGCGACGGCAACCACATCCGCTTGTCCTTGCCGGTCACGCTCAACGAAGCGGTGCTCGGGGCCAAGGTGAAAGTGCCGACGCCCGAAGGCCCGGTGATGCTGACCATCCCCAAAGGCACGACCTCGGGCAAGGTGCTGCGGCTGACAGGGCGGGGTTTTACCGACAAGGCCGGCAAGCGCGGTGATCAGCTGGTCACGATCGAGGTCGATCTGCCGTCAGGGGATGCCGAGCTAGAGGAGTTCGCCAAGCGCTGGAAAAATGACCGCAACCCGCGCGCGGCGCTGGGTGTTTAGTCCGACCGAGCAATGAAGGACGTTTCCCCCCAGTCACCGGAAGCCCGGCGCAAGCGCCTTGCCAGCCTTGAGGCGGCGTTCGGCCACGATGTGGTCGAGCAGGTCAAGCCCCGCGTTTATGCGCTCGAGGTGCTGAAACGCGTCGCGGTCGGCGTTTATAACGATGGTTTCATCCATGCCGGCAACCTCGCTTATCTGGCGATGCTGGCGATGTTTCCGTTCTTCATCCTGGCCGCGGCCATGGCCCATCTCCTCGGCCGCACCGAGGACGGAGCGCTGACCGTCACCACCTTCCTGGCCAAGCTGCCGCCCGGCGTCGCCGAGACCTTGCGCGGACCGGTCCAGGAGGTGCTAACGGCGCGGACAGGGCCGTTGCTGTGGTTCGGTGCGCTGGTCGGCCTGTGGACCGCGGCGAGCTTCATCGAGACTATCCGCGACATCCTGCGCCGCGCATATGGCGTCAAATTCTGCGCGCCATTCTGGGAATATCGGCTGGCCTCGATCGCGATCATTTTCGCGGCTGTCGTGATCCTGATGTTCGCCTTCGCTTTCACCGTGATCCTGAGCTCGCTGCAGCATGCGATCGAGCAATTGCTGCCCTTTTCCGCCGAAGTCGGCACCACGCTCGGCACCATCCAGGCGCTGCCCGCGGCGATGATGTTCCTCACCTTCTATGTCTTGTTCTTCGCCCTGACGCCCGCCCGCTATCGCAAGCAGGGGTGCAGAAAATGGCCGGGCGCCTTGCTCATCACCGTGTGGTGGCTGGGAACGGTTCAACTGCTGCCGCAAGCGATCGGCCTGTTCGGCGGCTACAGCCTGACATACGGCAGCTTGGCCGGGGTGATGATCGCTTTGCTGTTCTTCTTTGTCATCGGGCTTGGGGTGGTGATGGGCGCCGAATTGAACGCCGCCCTAGCCGACGGCGGGGCGAAGGCGCTAAAGGGTGAAATCTACACGGGGCCGTTCAAGGACGAGCTCGAAGTCGAAGAGCCGCAGCCCGGGGAGGATGTGGTTCCGGAGTTGGTAACAGGGGGACCACAGCTTTGACCCAGGCCGCGACCGCTGCTTCCGGCGGACTGATGAAGGGCAAGCGCGGGCTGATCATGGGCCTGGCCAACGATCGTTCGCTCGCCTGGGGCATCGCCAAGGCGCTCGGCGAGCAGGGCGCCGAGCTGGCCTTCTCTTATCAGGGCGAATCGCTCGAGAAACGGGTTCGCCCGCTGGCTGAACAGCTCGGCTCCGACCTGCTGATCGACTGCGACGTCAGCAGCAACGTCGCGCTCGACAAAGCCTTCGCCGGCCTCGCCAAGAAATGGGACAAGCTCGACTTCCTGGTCCACGCCATCGGTTTCTCGGACAAGAATGAGCTGCGCGGCAAATTCGTCGATACGACCCTCGACAATTTTCTGCTGACCATGAACATCTCGGTCTACAGCTTCGTCGCCGTCGCCCAGCGGGCGCGAGCGATGATGGATCGCGGCGGCTCGATGCTCACCCTGACTTACTATGGCGCCGAAAAAGTCATCCCCCATTACAACGTTATGGGCGTCGCCAAGGCGGCGCTCGAGACCAGCGTCAAATATCTCGCGATGGACCTCGGCCCCGAGGGCATCCGCGTCAACGCCATCTCGGCCGGCCCGATCAAGACGCTGGCGGCAAGCGGCATCGGCGACTTCCGCTACATCATGAAGTGGAACGAATATAATTCGCCACTGCGCCGCAACGTCACGATCGAAGATGTCGGCGGCGCCGCAATGTATCTTTTGTCCGACCTCGCCAGCGGCGTCACCGGCGAAATCCACCACGTGGACGCCGGCTATAACGTCGTCGGCATGAAGGCCGAGGACGCGCCGGACATTTCGACAGTGTGAAATGACGGAGCCGGTGGCCCGCAAAGTGATTCTCTACGGGCGCGTCCAGGGCGTCTTCTTCCGCCAGTGGATGGTTAATCAGGCGCGTAATCTCGGCGTAGCCGGCTGGGTCCACAATGCTCGCGACGGGTCAGTCGAGGCCCATCTCGCCGGCGACGAAGCCGCGGTTTCCCAGATGATCGAGCGGATGCGTCAGGGACCGGCGGGAGCGCAGGTCGAAGACCTTACCATCGAGGTGGTCGAGCCCGAACCAGTCGAAGGCTTCTCGGTCCGCCTTTAGAACCCTCCCCCTTGATGGGGGAGGGCAGGGTGGTGGTGGACTCTCCGGAAATGCTGAGCAGTCTCTACCGCCACCCCACCCCAACCCTCCCCATCAAGGGGAGGGAGTTCAACCCCCGAACGGATCGCGCACCAAAATCGTGTCGTCGCGCTCGGGCGAGGTGCTGACCAGCGCTACCGGGCAACGGATCAATTCCTCGATCCGGCGGACATATTTGATCGCCCGCGCCGGCAGATCGGCCCAGCTCCGTGCCCCTCGCGTCGAGCCCGGCCAGCCCGGAATATCCTCGTAGACCGGCTCGACCCGCGACTGGTCGAAGGCGTGCGGGGGCAGATAGTCATAGGCCTTGCCGTCGATCCGGTAGCCGGTGCAGATGCGCACCGTTTCGAACTCGTCGAGCACATCGAGCTTGGTCAGCGCGATGCCGGTAATGCCCGACACCGCAACCGCTTGGCGCACCAGCACGGCGTCGAACCAGCCGCAGCGTCGACGCCGCCCGGTGACGGTACCGAATTCATGCCCGCGCTCGCCCAGCCGTTGCCCGACCTCGTCCTCGAGCTCGGTCGGGAACGGCCCCGAGCCGACCCGCGTCGTATAGGCCTTGGCGATGCCGAGCACGAAGCCGGCGCTCGACGGGCCGATGCCGCTGCCCGCGCCGGTGGTGCCCGCGACGGTGTTGGACGAGGTGACGAACGGATAGGTGCCGTGGTCGACATCGAGCAGCACGCCCTGCGCGCCTTCGAATAGGATGCGCTTGCCGCCGTGCAGCGCGACATCGAGGTCGCGCCACACCGGCCGCGCGAACGGCAGCACGAAATCAGCGATTTGGGCGAGATCCTTGCGCAGCCGCTGGCGGTCCACGGGCGGCTCCTTGAAACCGGCGCGCAACGCATCGTGGTGCGCGCACAACCGGTCGAGCAGCGGATCGAGCTCGTCGAGATGGGCGA
The DNA here is from genome assembly GCA_039915275.1 of Sphingomicrobium sp. Classification (GTDB taxonomy): domain Bacteria; phylum Pseudomonadota; class Alphaproteobacteria; order Sphingomonadales; family Sphingomonadaceae; genus Sphingomicrobium. Next base: position 1,228 of record JBDSNQ010000206.1, on the reverse strand, counting down.
GATCGCACAGCCGGATCGCCCGCCGCCCGACCTTGTCTTCGTAAGCCGGGCCGATGCCGCGCCGCGTGGTGCCGATCTTGCCCGCACCCGACGCGTCCTCGCGCAGCGCGTCCAAATCGCGGTGAATCGGCAGGATCAAGGGGCAAGTCTCGGCGATCATCAGCACGTCGGGGGTGATGGAAATGCCCTGGCCGGCGACCCGCTCGACCTCGGCCTTCAAGGCCCACGGGTCGAGCACGACGCCATTGCCGATCACCGATGGCGTGCCGCGCACGATCCCCGACGGCAGCAGCGAAAGCTTATATGTCTGGTCGCCAACCACCAGCGTATGGCCGGCGTTGTGGCCACCCTGGAAGCGCACCACCATGTCGGCGCGGCTGGCGAGCCAGTCGACGATCTTGCCCTTGCCTTCGTCGCCCCACTGCGCGCCGATGACGGTGACGTTGCCCAAGTTGATTTCCTGTGTGCTGAGGCCCCGCGCGCTCCTACGGGGCGGGCGGCGGTGCGTCTAGGTCTTGGGCGCCGCGCCCTTCAACCGCTCGCGAAGCTCGGACAGCTCCCAATAATCGTTGCGGCTGAACGGCAGCAACGGCGTCACCGCGCACAGCGTGCTTTGGCCAAGCTCGCGCTTCAGTTCGGCGAGGCGAGCGAAAGCGGCGGCGCTGTCGGCTTCGACCCGCTGCGAATCGGCCGACTGCTCCAGCAAAGTCTCCTCCGACGTCAGCACGAGGCGCGTCAAGACCTCCCAATATTCGCGAATGCGCTCGCCGGTTTGCGCGCTCGAGCGGGCGGCGAGCGCGGCAATCCGCCGGCCGGCGAGATCGTCGGGGAAGCGTCCGGCGCTCAGCGTGTCGAGCATGGCGCGGTGCGCTTCGCGCTCGACCGTCAGCCATTGATGGGCCTCGCCGGCGCCGAAGCGGAAAATGGCCATCAGCGCCAGCGGCGCGATGATCACCGTGCCCAGCATGGCCAGCATCGGCTGGTTCGGAAACTGGTTGAACACTGTGTGGATCGCGACCGCGGCGAGGAGGCCGGGGGCAAACCACAAAGGGTTGAAATCATAGTCCGCCGCCGCGCCGCGGGTCTCGCGCTCGGACAGCTCGTGGGCGATGGCGGCCATGATCGCCAGCGTCGTGCCGTGCATCACCGCGGTGCCGAGCCCACGCACCATCCACACCGCCGGCGGCATTTCTGGAAAGCGCATCAAATAGAAGATATTTTCGACCAC
>JBDSNQ010000188.1:0-5954 GCA_039915275.1 Sphingomicrobium sp. | reverse complement strand
ACCGAGACCGACCGGATCGAGAATATCCGCCGGGTCGGCGAGGTGGCGCGGCTGATGGCCGACGCCGGGCTGATCGTGCTGACCGCGTTCATTTCGCCGTTCCGGGCCGAGCGCGCCATGGTCCGGGCGATGGTCGGCGACGACGAGTTCATCGAGATTTTCATCGACACCCCGCTGGCCGAGGCTGAGCAGCGCGACGCCAAGGGGTTGTACGCCAAAGCGCGCGCCGGCGAGCTCGCCAACTTCACCGGCATCGATAGTCCCTATGAGGCGCCCGAAGCGCCCGAGCTCCGCATCGACACGCTCAAGCTAAGCGCCGAGCAGGCGGCCGACGCGATCGTCGAGGAGCTGCTCAAGCGGCGGTGATTACCAGGTGTAAGCGAGCCCCAACACGCCGAGCCACTGGCCGGCGCTGCCACGCTGCGACACGATCGGCGTGCGCTTGAAATCGCCGAGCAGCCGCGAATAATTGGCCATTCCGAACAGCGACAAGCCGTGCCTCAAATCCCCGGACAAGGCATAATTGGCGACCAGCCCGGCCTTCCAATTCTTCATGCCGCCATCGGCGTTGAACGTCGGCAAGCCGCTCAGCACGGTCTCCGCCGGCGAGACGCTGAAATAATAATCGGCGAAGCGGTTGCTGACGAAATCCGCCGAAGCGGTCGCGACCACATAGAAGGAGCGCGACAGCGGCGTGCTGAACTCGACAGCGGGCGTGAAGATCGTCGATTGGTGGGCGTTCGCCACGTCATGGACGACATCGAGCCGCACGCCGAGGCTGTCATAGGGATTGGTCAGGCCCTTGAAGCTGACCCCGGCGAAACCGCCAACCTCGATCGCTGTCTTGCGGTCGGGCAGCAAATTGACGACGACATCCTTAATCTTGCCGGTGCGGTTGAGCCGGACGCCGGCAATCGGCCCGACGTCGAGGTCGACCTTGCCCGAACCGTTGATGAGATCGACGTACAAATACAGGCCGCGGGTCGCGAACGAGATGGTGCCGACCTTGCCGCGGATCGCGGCGGCCGGGAGCCACCGGTAATCGTCGGAGCCCTCATAGTCGGGCATAATCGCGCCGCCACCGGCGATGGTGAAGCTGTTGGCGGCGTTGATTTCCTCCGGGCTCGGCAGCGCCGCATCCTGGGCAAACGCCGGCGAGGCACATAGCGCGGCGAGCACGAATAAGTAGTGACGGCGCATATTGGAACTCCTGCGGTTAGTCGGCGAGCGCGCCAGTCCAGTAAAGGTTCCTGGTGGAGTGGGGGATGCGCCGTTTCGGATCAGTCGCCTTCCCCCGGATCCGCGGTGAAATATTTCTCATACTTGCCTTCGACGCCCTTAAATTCGTCGGCGTCTGCCGGGCTATCCTTCTTGCGCGTGATGTTGGGCCACGACGCTGAGAAACTGGTGTTGACCTCGAGCCACTTTTCCAGCCCGCTCTCGGTGTCGGGGAGGATCGCCTCGGCCGGACATTCGGGTTCGCACACGCCGCAATCGATGCACTCGTTGGGGTTGATGACGAGCATGTTCTCGCCCTCGTAGAAGCAGTCGACTGGGCACACCTCGACGCAATCCATATATTTGCATTTGATACAGGCTTCGGTGACGACGTAGGTCATGGTGCCGTTGTGCTCCCTATGCGCGAAACTCGCTAGGTCGGAGTGGTTTCGCCGTCAACGCTTGTGCTCCGGGTGACCCCGGGCGGCCAGGCCCGGTCAGCACTCAATTTAAGGGCGTTTTAACCTCGATTGCCGATGGTGACGGCCGAGGGGACGCTTTTGGCGAACACGCATCCAATTCTGGCCGACAGGGCTGCGCTTCTTGCGCTGCTTTTCGGCGGCGTCGCGCTGGCCGCGATTCCGCGCGCGACCTCGGCGGCGAGTTCGCAGGAGCTGCAGTGGCAGGCGCTGGCGATCGCTCCGCTGTCGGCGGGCGCGCGCACCGGCATGCGGTTGGTGGCGACGCAGGCGGTCGAGCCGATAGATCTCGCGCCGGACCGGGCGACGGTCGAGCTGGCAATGACCTATGGCGCCGGAGATTCCATGCGCGCCTTACTGGCTCGCGCGGGCGCGACTTATGCCGATGGCGGGAACGCATCGTCGATGATCTTAGCCGCGGCGCCGCCGATTGCTCCAGGAACGCCAGTGTCCGTAGTGCTCGGGCGCAAGACCGGGGTCGGCCGCCCGGTCGAGCGGATTGCGCTGCGGGCCGGATTGGGTTTGAATCTTGAACTCGCGCGCGGCGAAAATGGCGCGCTTCGGCTGCTCAAGCAACCGATCCCGGTCGACACCCGCCCGTTGCGCGTGCGCGGTCGGGCCGGCGACGGGCTCTATTGGTCGTTGCGGGCGGCCGGCGTGTCGCCGCAGTCCGCCGCCGAATATCTCCACGCGCTGGCGACCGAAATCGACGTCGGCAGCGAAATTAGCGCCGACGACCGCTTCGACCTGGTCATCGCCAGCCGCCGCGCCGCCACCGGTGAGCGCCAGACCGGGCCGTTGCTCTATGCCGGCATCGACCGCTCGGGCGCGCGCGACCTGCAACTAATCAAGTGGGCCAGCGGCGCGTGGATCGATGCGGCCAACATCGAAGCTCCGTCGGCGGCGGCCATGCTGTGGCCAGTGCACGCCCCGATCACCTCCGGCTTCGGCTATCGCTATCACCCGATCCTGCACTTCGCGCGGATGCACAAGGGCATCGATTTCGGCGCCAGCTGGGGCAGCCCGATCGTCGCCGCGGCCGACGGCCAGGTCGCCGCCGCGGGTTTCGCCGGAGGCTATGGCCGGCAAGTCCAGATCGCCCACGCCGGCGGCATCTCGACCAGCTACAGCCACATGAGCAGCATCGTCGCCGTGCCGGGGAGCTTCGTTCGCCAGGGCCAGCTGATCGGTTACGTCGGCTCGTCGGGCCTGTCGACCGGCCCGCACCTACACTATGAAGTCCATATGCACGGCCAGGCGGTCAATCCGCTAAGTGTCCGCTTCGCCGGCACGACCGTCGCCGACAGCGGCACCGTCAACGCCATCAAGGCGCGGTTGAAGGCACTGCTCGGCGTCGGCATGAAGCGCGGCTGAGCCGGCTACGAATCCTGGGTCGTATTGCGGCTCAGGCCAGCGACAGCAGGGGGGGTCAGGAGCTGTGCGAGCCACTCGATAGCGTCGCTGCTCGCAAAGCCCATCATCAACGACGATGTGAGCATCACGCGCGCGACCGCCCCGCGCTGGTTGCCGTGCAGGGACACATAGCAGGCACGCACCCACGCCCTGGCGCAAACGAGCGCCAGCCCCCGCGAATTATAGACCCCCGCGTCTTCGTTCCGGGCACGAAGCAACTTCATCCACGTCTCGGCCCAACCAAGAAATTCACGCGATTGCGGCCGCTGCTGGAGCGTGCCCAGCGTGATATGCCGATCAAGGTCCGCCTCGGACGGCTCCAGACCGAGTTCTTCGAGGGACTTCCGCAACAACGCACGCATGCGATCGCGCACCAAAGCGCTCTCGACGGCCCCGATCTGACCTTCGTGCAGGCGCCGGTCGATCAACGCCTCCCTCACATTCGCCAGCCGGTGCTTGCGCGAAATCCGAATGAACATGTCGAGATCTTCGCACACCGGGAACTCCGCCCGATATTCGAAGTCCTTAAGCGTCCTCGCGACCCCCATGATCGACGATTGCTGGAAGGGCGAGCGGAACAGCAGCGCCGGCGCCAGCGTCTCATGGGAGATGAACGGCATTGTGCCGCGCCTTGCCTGGCCATCGGGACCGATCCGCCCGCTGGCCGACCCGACGAGCGCAATCTCTGGGTGACGCGCGAGGAATTCCGCCTGCCGCTTCAGCCGCCTGGGCCGAGCCAGGTCGTCGCTGTCCAGCCACGCAATATATTTGCCGCGCGCCGCTTCCAGGCCCGTGTTGCGCGCCGCTGGGATGCCGCGATTCGCGCCGTGCCCGATCACACGAACCCGCTTGCCGCCGGCGCGTTCGGCGACTTCGGCCGAAGCGTCGGTCGACCCGTCGTCGACGACGATGATCTCGAAGTTATCAAGCGTCTGGCTGGCAAGGCTTGCGACCGTCGCGCCGATCATTGCCTCGCGGTTGAACACTGGCACGATGACCGACACCAGGAGACCGACCATGGTTCACACCTCAAGCCGCACTTGATCCTCGCATTCGCGGGATCGATAGCGCCGCCTTAGCCGAATCAAAGGCAATGGGCACCCACGAGTCGGCATGAAGCGAGGTTAGCCCGACGCTCATTGGCCGTTTGGCTCGGCCTTTTCGAACTTGCCGTCGGGCCGGAGGATCAATTCGGAGGCGACATCGAACGCCAGTCTGCCGCCACAGCGTTCAGTCAGGAAGCTAGCGAAGTCGGCTCGCGCACGCACGACCCGCGATACGAACGCTGCTGATCGATCTCTTCCCGCAAATCCTTGGGATCGGGTTTGATCCCGGCCGCTTTTGCGTCGTCGAGCAACAGCTCGGCCAGATACAGCATGCGCACATCGAGCGAGTCGAGCTTGGTTACGACTTTCAAGTTCGCCCGGCGTTCGGCGGCGCTCATTGGCCCCGGGAAGGCGAGATCGCCGAGGTCCTCGGCAGTGCGGACTTCTTCGGCCTGAATCAGTTCCATCAAGGCAATGACGTCGAACATCACGGCAAATTGTTCCGCCCGGGCCGGCGTGAAGTGGCCCAGCACCTCGCCATTCAAGGCCGTCATCCAGGATGCTTTTTCCCAGCCCCGGTTCGGGGTTCGATAGACGCTCGGAAAGCCGGGATTGTAGATATCTCTCGCGAAATGGGCGGTGCTTGCCGACCAGTTGGGGTCGGTCCTGAGCAATTGGTCGCGGATCTCGGCCAGCCGCGGCCGCAGGCAAGGATCGATCGCGAACCGCTCGGATGCGTTGGCGAGATCGGTTCTGACGTCGTCGCTGATCCTTTCGTCCGCTGCCCGGACCTCGCCCCGCCAGTGCAGACCTTCGACGAATTGTTCGGCGCTGAGCGCGATGAGCACGCCGACGACGATGATGCCCACCTCGCCGGCGAACGCACGCCAGCCGTGCAACGGTTTGGGTAGATGGAAAAGCATGGCACGCGCCCCCGTCGTTGGGAGGCTAGCAGACCAGGTGACGTCCGCAATGGGTCGGGCGCGGACGGGCTTTAGTTGCCGACTCGGCGTTAGCGCCCGTGGCCGCGCCAGCGCTTGACGGTGCGCTGGATGATGCCTTCCTCGTCGCCGGTCTGGCACCATAACGTGGCGAAGCTTGGGTCGGACGAGGCCGGGCGTTTCTCGGGCTCGAGATCGTCGAAGCGGACGCGCAACGGGATGGCGACGCCCTCGCCGCAGACGATGCATTCGCGGTTGCGAAGGGCGGGAATGGCGTCGAGGAAACCGCGCGCGCCTTCGGGCATTGCGGCCCGGACGCACGCCTGATCGCGGTCGTTGTTCAAACGCATGGCGATGATCGTGCCGCACTGCGACAGCACGCCTTCGGCGAGATCGGACGGGCGTTGCGTGACGAGGCCGAGGCTGACGCCATATTTACGGCCTTCCTTGGCGATCCGCTCGAGAATCCGGCGAACCGCCTGGCCCGAGCTCAAATCATCCTTGGGAACGTAGCGATGGGCCTCTTCGCAGACGAGCAGGATCGGCCGCTGGGCCTCGGTCCGCGACCAGATGGCGTAGTCGAAGACCATCCGCGCCAGCACCGAGACCACGACTGATGTGATGTCAGAGGGAACACCCGAAACGTCGACGATCGAGATCGGCCGGCCGTGGCTCGGCAGGCGGAACAGCTTAGCGAGCAGGCTGCCCATGGTGTCCGACACCAGCATGCCCGAAAACATGAATGAGTAGCGCGGGTCGGCGCGGATCTCGTCGAGCTTGTTCTTGAGCCGCTGGAACGGCAGCACGTCGCCGGCGCGGTCGAGCTTGCCCATCTCGTTGACCAGGATCGTGTTGAG
>JBDSNQ010000043.1:0-9932 GCA_039915275.1 Sphingomicrobium sp. | reverse complement strand
ACAACCGCGAGACGCTCGAGGTGAAGTTCAAGGGCCGCAGCATCGCCGACGTGCTCGACATGACGGTCGAGGACGCCGCCGAATTCTTCAAGGCGGTCCCCGGCATCCGCGACAAGATGCGCATGCTGCTCGAAGTTGGCTTGGGCTACATCAAGGTCGGCCAGCAGGCGACCACGCTCAGCGGCGGCGAAGCCCAGCGCGTGAAATTGGCCAAAGAGCTGTCGCGGCGGGCGACCGGTCAGACCCTCTACGTCCTCGACGAACCCACCACCGGGTTGCATTTCGAGGACGTCCGCAAATTGCTGGAGGTGCTCCACCGCCTGGTCGACCAGGGCAACACCGTAGTCGTCATCGAACATAATTTGGATGTCATCAAAACCGCCGACTGGGTGCTCGACATGGGCCCCGGCGGCGGCGTCAACGGCGGGCGGATCGTGGTCGAAGGCACGCCGGAAGCAGTGGCCGCGGAGCCCAAATCATTCACCGGCCAATACCTCAAACCACTCCTGGAGCGCTCCACCAATACCCTGGAGCCCGCGAATGCGGGCGGAACCCCGGACTCGATCCGGGGCCCCAAACGCAAGCGCAAAACGCCTTTCGAGCCCGACCTCCTCGACCTCATCCCGGCCAAGTAAGGCAGGCCGCTCAACTAAGCCGCCTTGGCTTTTTTTGCAGCTTTCACAGCGTCACACATTAAACCCTGAAGTTCGCCGTGCGCTTCAGCAGTTTTCAACAAAGCGCTTTGTTCGGCGGCAGTAAATTGATCACTCGCGTGCAACGTGGCCAACTGTACTAGCAGCGGCGCTCCGCCATACGAGTCTCGGATGGCTTTCTTCAGCAGCATGACAAAACGAAGGTTTGAGGCTGTACGCACTGGCGGCTCTCCCTGACGATACAATCGAGCGCGTCCAACGCTAAATCGCGAAGGCTAAAGAGTGTTTAAGTGCCGTGAACATGGCCTCGATCCCGGAATTACAGGCGCAAGCCCTTGGAATTGCGAGACCTCCCTCGGGCAAAGTAATACTTTGGTCGAAAAGACTGTCCTACACGCCGGAAATATGATCCAATACGGTTCGTGACAGGCAGCAAAAACAAACCGCTGGCGGTGATTCCCAGCTTCGCTCCGGTCCCCCTCCGGCCGCGCTGGAGCGGGTGGACCCCGGCCAAGCAGATCGACTTTGTCGAGGCGCTGTCGGAGACCGCGTGCGTGGTCGAGGCGTGCCGCATCGTCGGCATGTCGGCGGTGTCGGCCTATGCGCTGCGCCGGATGCCGCGCGCGCATCACTTTCGCGAGGCGTGGGATGCGGCGCTCGACATGGGCGTCCACCGGCTCGAGCAGGCGGCGCTCGGGCGGGCATTGAACGGCGTGCCGCGGCCGGTGTTCTACAAGGGCGAGCAGGTTGGCGAGTGGCGCGAATATGACGAGCGGCTGGCGATGTTCCTGCTGCGCTACCGCCGCCCCGCCCGCTTCGGCGCGCATCTCGACCACCCGCCCGCTCCGATCGCCCCAGACGACGCCGAGGATGATGCGGCCGGGCGCCTCGACTGGCATTGCGACGAAATCGCCGAGCTCGACCCGGACGTGTTCGCCGGCGACCCCGACGTCGAACCCGCGCAAGATTCTCCTCCCGAGGTAGAGGCGTGAAGACTGTAAAGAACGGGCACCTGGATACCCGTCACCGCGAACATTGGGAACATTGGGATCTTTCGCCGCTCAAGCGTATGTTGTCGCTCGCTAACAGGCCTATGCTTGCCCACGCTAACACGCCCTCGCGCAAAGGAGGATGCCATGCGCCCGATCACCCGAACCACGCTAGGCGCTCTGTTCGCGGTCGCGGCGGCGGTGTCCGCCCCCGCCCCCGCTGCTTCGAGCGACTCGTATCTGACATTCGGCCCGGTCACTGGGACGCAAGCGGACGCCAGGAAGGGCCATGACAAATGGATCGAGGTCGAGTCCTGGTCGTGGGGCGCGACCCAGATGGGGGCGGGCGGCCACGGCGGCGGCAGCGGCGGCATGGGCGCCGCCAAGGCCGGCGGCACCGGCATGGGCAAGGGCAAGGCCAGCATGTCGGACCTTTCGGTGATGCGCGGCCCGCGCCAGACGACATCGCTGGACGGGGCTCAGGGCGCGACTGGTGCCGAGAAGTATGGCGCCGTAAGCGGGGCGCACCGCGATGACAGTCTCGCCCGCGCCGTCGAACCCGCGCTCGCCGCGCCGCTCGGCGCGCCGCTCGAAAGGGGCAGCGTCCGGGTCAAGGTCAAATTGCCGTGGCTCGACTGCAAGGTCGGCGCCGCTTTTCCCGACGCCGTGCTGCACAACGACGCCGGGCGTTATGAGTTGAAGGACGCGATCGTCACCAGCTGTTCGTCGGGCGGCGACCGGCCGATGGAGAGCATCACCCTCAATTACGCCAAGGTCCAAGTGCGCGGCTGGGATCCCAAGAAGAAGGAGGAATAGCCTATGACGGCTCTGCGGCGGCCTCAACCCTAACCAGCACCGCGCCCTCGCTGACCTGCGCGCCAGCCTCCGCGTTCAATTCCGCCACCACCCCGTCGAACGGCGCGGTCAGCCCGTGCTCCATCTTCATCGCTTCCAGCGTCAGCAGCCGCTGGCCTTTGGTCACCGCATCGCCGGCCTTCACCTCAACCGCCGTCACCCGCCCCGGCATCGGCGCCACAATCACCCCGCTCCCCGCCGCCGCCCCGACAGTTCCGCGGCTGGTCAGCGCGAACTCGGTCGCCTGGCCTTCGTAGAACACCACCACCCGCTCGTCGTCGCGGAAGCCCGACACCGCCGCCATTGGTTGGTCGTCGTCCATTGCGACGTTCCGAAACTCCCCGCCGCGACCCAATGCGACACTGGCAAACGGCGCAGCGTTCATCCGGAAGCCGGCGAGATCGGCCAGCGGCGCGTCGCCCTCGGCAGTCGCGACCGATGCCGCGCCGCGCCACAGCGCATCGTCAGGCTCCGGATCGGGCACCAGCGCGTCGAGATTGCGCTCGATGAAACCGGTGTCGACGTCGCCGGTGCCGAAGCCGGGGAACAGAAGCGCGTTGAACAGGAAGCCGGCGTTGGTCCGGACCGGCCACACTTCGACCCCGTCGAGCATCCCCGCCAGCCGCTCGATCGCCTCGTCGCGGTCGCCGCCGTGGGCGATCAGCTTGGCGATCATCGGGTCATAGAAGGGCGAGATCGCGTCCCCCTCCACGACGCCGGTTTCGATCCTGCCTTCATCGCCCAAATCGAAATGCTCAAGGCGCCCGACGCTCGGCAGAAACCCCTTGGCCGGGTCCTCGGCGTAGAGCCGCGCCTCGATGGCGTGGCCGGTGATTGTGAGCTTCTCCTGCCGCAGCGGCAGCCGCTCCCCGCTCGCCACCAGCAGCTGCCATTCGACCAGGTCGACTCCGGTAATTGCCTCGGTCACCGGATGCTCGACCTGCAGCCGCGTGTTCATTTCCATGAACCAGATGCGGTCGGGTTTGAGGCCGTCGCTGGCGTCGGCGATGAACTCGATCGTCCCCGCGCCCTCATAGTTGACTGCCTGCGCCGCCCGCACCGCCGCCCCGCACACGGCTTCCCGCGTCGCGGCATCCATGCCTGGCGCCGGCGCTTCCTCGATCACTTTCTGGTGGCGGCGCTGCAAGGAGCAATCGCGCTCGAACAGATGGACGACATTGCCGTGGGGGTCGCCGAAGATTTGCACCTCGATGTGGCGCGGCGACAGTATGTATTTCTCGATGATCACGCGGTCGTCGCCGAAACTCGACGCCGCCTCGCGCTTGCAGCTCTCCAGCGCGTCGTCGAACTCGCCCGCCGCATCGACCCTCCGCATTCCTTTGCCGCCGCCGCCCGCGACCGCCTTGATCAGCACCGGATAACCGACTTTGCCCGCCTCAGCCTTGAGCGTCTTGGGCGCCTGGTCTTCGCCAAGATAGCCCGGCGTCACCGGCACGCCTGCCTCGGCCATCAGCCGCTTGGCCGCGTCTTTCAGCCCCATCGCCCGGATGCTCGCCGGTTTGGGTCCAACCCATACCAACCCGGCGTCGATCACCGCCTGAGCAAAATCGGCATTCTCGGATAGGAACCCGTAGCCCGGATGAATCGCCTCGGCCTTGGTCGCTTTGGCAGCGGCGATAATCCGCTCGCCGACCAGATAACTTTCCCGCGCCGGCGACGCCCCGATATGCATCGCCTCGTCGGCTTGTCGCACATGCAGCGCCTTGGCGTCCGCGTCCGAATAGACCGCCACGGTGCGAATCCCCATCGCCCGCGCCGTCCGGATCACCCGGCAAGCAATCTCCCCCCGATTGGCGATGAGCAGGGAGGTAATCAGGCGCGGACTTCCTCGATGCCGACGCTGTTGCGGCGGAGGGCTTTGAGCACTGTGTCGACGATGGCGGCCGCATCGAGCCCGGCTTCTGCGTGCTGTTTCTCGGGCTTGTCATGTTCCTGGAACTTGTCGGGCAGTCGCATCGTCCTGAGCTTCAATCCCGCATCGATCAGCCCCTCGTCGCTGGCCAGCGTCAGCACATGCGCGCCGAGCCCACCGATCGACGCTTCCTCGATCGTCACCGCGACCTCGTGACTGGTCAGCAGCTTGCGGATCAGCTCGGCGTCGAGCGGCTTGGCGAAGCGCAAATCGGCGACCGTCGCCGACAGCCCCATCGCCTCCAATTGGTCGGCCGCTTTCTCGGCCTCCTCGAGACGCGTCCCCAAGGACAAGATCGCCACCGTCTTGCCCTCGCGAACAATGCGCCCCTTGCCGATCTCGAGCGCCTGCGGGACTTGCGGCAATTCCAGCCCGCGCCCCTCGCCGCGCGGATAGCGGACCGCGATCGGCCCGCTGTCGTGGACGGCCATGGTGTGGATCATGTGAATCAGTTCGACCTCGTCGGCGGCGGCCATCACGGTGAAATTGGGCAAGGTGCACAAATAAGCGAGGTCGAACGCGCCGCAGTGGGTCGCGCCGTCAGCGCCGACCAGCCCCGCCCGGTCCATCGCGAACCGCACCGGCAAATTCTGGATGGCGATGTCGTGCACCACCTGATCATAGGCGCGCTGCAGGAAGGTCGAGTAAATCGCGCAGAACGGCCGATATCCCGCTGCCGCCAGGCCGCCGGCGAAGGTCACCGCATGCTGCTCGGCGATGCCAACGTCGAACACCCGGTCGGGGAAGGCCTCGGCGATCTTGTCGAGCCCGGTGCCTGACGGCATCGCCGCGGTGATCGCCACCACCTTCTCGTCGCGCACCATTTCGACGCCCAGCGCCTTGGCAAACACCGCCGTATAGCTTGGTGGCCCGCCGCCCGGCCCCTTGTCCTGCTTGCCCGAGACGACGTCGAACTTGACCACGCCATGATATTTGTCGGCCGCCGCTTCGGCGGGGGCGTAGCCTTTGCCCTTCTTGGTCACGACGTGGACCAGCATCGGCCCTTCGGCGGCGTCGCGGACATTCTCGAGGATTTCGACCAGCGCCCGCACGTCATGCCCGTCGACCGGCCCGACGTAGTAGAATCCCAATTCCTCGAACAAGGTCCCGCCGGTCCAGAAGCCGCGGGTATATTCTTCGACCCGCCGCGCCCAGCGGTGGACCGGACCCGGCATCTTGCGCGCCAAACGCTGGGCCAGCCGCCGCGGCGTCAGATATTTGTTGGACGACACCAGCCGCGCCAGCGAATTGCTCAGCGAGCCGACCGGCGGCGCGATCGACATGTCATTGTCGTTGAGGATCACGATCAGGCGGTTGCCGGCGGCCTGGGCGTTGTTCATCGCCTCATAGGCCATGCCCGCGCTCAAGGCCCCATCGCCGATCACCGCAATCGCCCGCCCGGGCTCGCCCGACAATTTGGCGGCGACCGCGAAGCCCAATGCCGACGAGATCGAAGTCGAGCTGTGCGCCGCCCCGAACGGATCATATTCGCTTTCGCTGCGCCGGGTGAAGCCGGACAGGCCGCCGCTTTGCCTAAGCGTGCGGATGCGGTCGCGGCGCCCGGTGACGATCTTGTGCGGATAGGCCTGGTGGCCGACGTCCCAGATGAGCTTGTCGTTGGGCGTATCGAACACATGGTGGATCGCGACCGTCAGCTCGACCACGCCAAGCCCCGCGCCCAAATGCCCGCCGGTTACCGACACCGCCGAGATCACCTCCTGGCGAAGCTCGTCGGCCAGCTGCGGCAGCTGCGCCTTCTCCAGCGCGCGAATGTCGGCAGGCGAGATGATCGTGTCTAAAAGTGGCGTTTCCGGGCGGTCGGACATGGCGAGCGCTCTAACGCTTAAACCGTTCCGGCGGAAGCGGAAGTCCGGATTGTCTCAGGTCGGGTCGCAATCGCCGCAGGTGCCGCGCACTTCGATCACCGGGCGCGGGGCGGTGAAACCGGCGGTCTTGGCTGCTGCACGCACGCCGCCGGACAAAATATCGTCGTCGATGTGCACCGTTTGCCCGCAGCTGTCGCAAATCAGGAAGATGCAATCGTGCAGGCAATCGGGATGGGCGTTGGCGACGTAAGCGTTGGCGCTTTCGACCCGCCGCGCGAGGTTGGCACCGACGAACAGGTCGAGGATGCGGTAGACGCTGTTGGCCGCAATCCGGCGACCTGCCGCCTTGGAGACCGCTTCGGCGATGTCATAGGCCGAGGCCGGCTGGGTGAAGCCGGCGAGTGCGTCGAACACCGCGGCGCGGGTGTCGGTCCACTGCTCGCCCTGCCCGGTCAGCTGCTTTTGCGCGGCCGAGCGCAACGAATCGCCTTGGTGAAGCTGATGATCGTGGCGGGTCATGGTCGGGAAATAGGCTTGGCGGGGTCTTGCGGCAAGGACAATGGCCCAATCGGCGGCCCTAATTCGCGGCCAACCCGTTGAGCCGGTGGCCGAGCGCCAGGATCGACACGCCGAGCACCGTATAGAGCGCCTCATTGCCGCCGTGCCCCATGGTCAGCGCTCCGGCCATCACGCCGAGGCCAAGGCCACCGACCGCGCTCGGCATCATGAAGCCATGGTCGTAAATGCCCTTGCCGAGGGCGAGCGCGCCGAGGATCATCGCCAGCGTCAGGCCGACTTCATGGATGATCGGGCTGCCGAGGAAGCCACCGGCCGACGCCAGTAAGCCGAGCAGCACCGCGGTCGCGAGGCAATGGACCATGCACAGACCCGACAAAGCGATCGCGATCCGGTCGAGCTTGCCGAGCGGAATCGCGTGCGTGCTGTGGAATGTCGATTGCGGCATTTGGTACATTGCAGGAGTCGATATAACGGCAGCGCATCAAAGATACAATATCACATCGCCACATTTCGCAGCTCTTGCCGCGCACCGGCAGCCCGGCGTAGGCGCGCGTCATGGAATCAGTCCAGCCCTCGGACCTCGCCAACGCCCGCCAACCGCGGCCGCTGGCGCTGTCGAACCTGCTGTTCGTCGTCGCCACGCTGGTGTTTGCGATGGTCGTCGTCGGGGGCATCACCAGGCTGACCGAAAGCGGCCTCTCGATTACAGAGTGGCGGCCGCTTTCCGGCGCCATCCCGCCATTGAACGCGGCCGACTGGAACCACGCTTTCCGGCTCTACATGGGCACCCCCGAATACCGCCAGATCAACGGCCCGGCCGGCATGGACCTCGCCCAATTCAAGCAGATCTATTTCTGGGAATGGCTGCATCGGTTGCTCGGCCGGGTGATCGGCCTGGTCTTCGCGCTCCCCCTCGCCTGGTTCGCGGTTCGCCGCGCCATCCCGCGTGGTTACGGCTGGAAGCTGGTCGGCTTGCTGCTTCTCGGCGGCGCTCAGGGCGCGCTCGGCTGGTACATGGTGATGTCCGGCCTCGCCGACCGAACCGATGTCAGCCACTTCCGCTTGAGCGCGCATTTGCTGCTGGCGCTGGCGATCATGGGCGCCTTGATCTGGGTCGCGCTCGACCTCAGGCACCTCGCCGTCAGCGGGGAAGACCGGCCGTCGCGCCTGACCCGCCCCGCCGTCCTCGCCCTCGCCGTCCTGACCCTGCAAATCCTCTACGGCGCGTGGGTCGCGGGGCTCGACGCGGGGCCGGTCGCCAACAGCTGGCCGCTGATGAACGGGCGACTCGTCCCCGACGGCATCGGCTGGTCGCTGGGGTTGGTTCACGCCCTGACCTACGACCCGTTCCTGGTCCACTTCATCCACCGTTGGTGGGCTTGGGTGGTGTTCGTCACGCTCATGATCTTCGCCCGCAAAGTCCGCCGGATCGATCCGCCCAAGAGCCGACACGCCTCGATCGCCATCCACGCCGCGCTCGGCACCCAGATCCTGCTCGGCATTGCCACGGTCGTGACCGGCGTCGCGATCTGGCTCGCCGGGCTCCATCAGGCGGTCGGCGCCAGCCTCGTCGCTGCCACTGTCTGGGGCGCCCATGCGTACGGCCGCCGCCCACCGGGCGATCGCGAGTGACCGTGGTCTGGATCTAGGCCATTTCCGCTCCAAACTGATCCAAATCAGGACGTCTTCCGCCTATCCAAATCGAGTTCGGAGGCGCAATGATAACCATCGCCGGTCGGTGGATCTGGCGTGTCGGCGAACGAGAGACCCTGGAGGGCTCCCGCTATCCCACGGGGAAGGCGCGATGCCCAAGCAAGCCTATTATGCCGCTCGCGCAATTGTCGAGCGCCTCCAGGCCCGGACAGCCGTCGATGCGCGCGCGGCCGCGGCCCATCTCGAACTGTCGGCGCGCTACGACGCGCTGGCGTCGGATCCCAGCTTGGGCCTTCCGGCGGACCGCCAGCCGTCTGCGCCGAACGATACGCTGCCCGGTTCCGAATCCTCGATCGTGTGGAGCCCGACCGACTAGCCACCAGCGGCTAAAGCCGGATCCGTCCGTCGACCTTTTCCGTGCGGTTGACGTCGACGAACAACAGCATCGCCAGCCACCGCCGCGAACGTTCGGGCTTGAAGCCCAGCGCGACCGTCCGCTCGACCGGCTCGCCATAAGTGCCGAACAAACGGTCCCAGATCGGCATGTCGCCGAAGTTGCGCGCGTGCACATCGCGCTCGTGGTGCAGCAGGTGCGCCTCAGGCCGCTGGATGATCCACCCGGTCCATGCTGGCGTCCGGACGTCCCAATGCTGGTAGAGCGAGACCAGGAAACCCCACAACCCGCCCCACGCCGCGGCGTAAGCGGTGACATGGAGCAAACCGGCGGCAAGCAGCGCCGCGACCACCCCCTGGACGAAAATGTCGAACGGATGGAAAATCATCGCCGACGAGATGTCGACGCGGGCAACGCCGTGGTGGAGCTGGTGCCCGGCTCGCCACAGCAGATCGAAATAATGCATCGTGCGGTGCGCCCAATAACCGAAAAAAGTGGTCAGCGCCCACACCGGCAGCGCCGCCCAATTGCCCCAGCCCTCGAGGTCGACGATTGCCATCGGCGGCAAATAGGGCACCAGCAGCAGCGGCCCGTAGACGAACACGGCCATGGTCGCGGCTAGCCCGCCCAGCCCGATCAGCCGCCAGTGCCGCACAATCGGCATCTCGCGCTTCGACGGAAACAGCGCCTCTAGGCCCAGGAACACAAGAAAGCTGCCGGGCAGCGCCAGCAGCATCGCCATATCGAAATCCATCGCAGCATCCCCCTAGCGATCGGCCGATGGGATGGGTTTTACCGCGCTTGCCGAGCGCAGTCGAGACGGCCCCGTCGGAGTAGTAACCGGGGTGAGCGGAGCCACAGCGGGCGGTTCGGGCGCAACCCTATTCCGCTGGAAATGTTGATATAGTTGCTACCAGTCGCAAGACGGTCTTGGGCGTTGAGCAAGCGCCTTCCTCCTATCTTCAACGTCTCCTAGCCAACAGGCGACCAATTCTGGCGCCTGGAAACGAAGGAACCCACGATGAAATATTTTGGCACCGTCAACACGTTCGACGTCGACCAGGGCAAGGGCTCGATCAAGCCGGAAACCGGCGGCGACAATCTGAACTT
>JBDSNQ010000222.1:0-5623 GCA_039915275.1 Sphingomicrobium sp. | reverse complement strand
GTTCGAATAGATCTGGCACATCATGTCGGTGAGCGGATAGCCGCGCGCCACCAGCAGCCCCTGTTGCCGATAGCTCGGGAAGTGCATGTCCTCGCGGTCGAGCGCGGTGGCGGCGGCGACCGCGATCGCCTCCTCGCCGGTGCATTTCATGTAGAAGCTGGTCTTGCCCTGCCGCTGGGCGCGGTACATCCGGTCATCGAACACCCGCACCGTGACCATGTCGCGCAGCATCTTCTTGAGCGTGTCGGGGTCGAGCTTGGGGTCCCACGGACCAACCGCCTGATTCTGTTCATCAAGCACGCGCACCAAATGCGTAGTCAGCGCAAACGTCTCGGCGGGCGCGGCGGCGACGTCGGGGCGCGCGGCCGCGCCGGCAGCCGGAATTTTGATCGACGAGAAATCCGGCGTGTCCCCCGGACGGAACGGCGGCTGCGGCACGTGCAGCGCCAACTGCGGCCTGTTCGGCTTTAGCTTCGAAGGGTCTTTGTCACTCATACTGGAGGGAGCGCTTAATGCCGTCCGCGGCATGTGGCAAGAACCGGTGACAAGTATGCTTTACACGGACATCCCATATGATGCCAACGTTCGCTTTCGACCCACTGCGGACATAGCTTACCAGATTGGAAATCGCGGATTAATCAAGGGCGATCGGGCGCTCTGGCCTCTAGGATATAGTCGAAACGCCAGATGCTGTCCGGCTCGCGACGAAGCAGGACGAGGAAACTGTTCCGACTATGCCGTTCTCCATTCGCGCTGATTTCCGCGATGTCTTCATGCCCGCCCGCATAGCTGATCCTGCCCTGGCTACGAAAGGTGGTCGTCGTCACTGTGAATGAAGCCACGGCCCCGCTCGCGAGTACCTGCCTGAAATGCCGAGCGATCCGGTCGCGGCCCCGGATCATATTGCCGTCTGCCTCAACCAAAATGGCGTCGCGGGTATAGATCGACCTCAGTGGGGCCTCGTCCTGGGTCTTATTGCGGAAAAAGTTCTCGAGCCGTCTCGTCTGAAAGTCGTACGCTGCCGTTGGCGTAAGAGGACGAGCTGCCCATGCAGCCGACGAGCCGGAAACCAGCGCCAGCACAAAGACTAGAAGCCTGCTTATTCTAGACATGACGTTCTCCCAGGGTGCATCGCCACACTACAGGCTGCGAGTTTAAGTCGATAGCGTCGCCGTCAGCTCAGTCGTGCCGGACGTGGCCGGTGGGAATGTCCGCTTTCCACCCAAATCAGACACTGTCGATCACAACAAATCCAGCGTCCGCTGACGCAGCACTCCTCAGTCCGCGTCGGGCACGCCAACCGTCGTGCCTTGCGAATAGTTGCCGCCGGCCGATCGCTGGAACCAGAACGGTCGGGTTGTGTGCGTCCCCCCGGCGACCGCGTCGAGATTGCCGTCGAGCAGCATCCCGTCGATCATCGTATATTCGACGCTGGTCGTGTTGTGGATATCGTCGAGCGGGTTCTTGTCGAGCACCACCAGGTCGGCAAGCTTGCCCGGCTCGATCGAACCAAGGTCGTGATCGAGGCCGTGGGCGCGCGCCGGGTTTATCGTCGCGGTGCGCAGCGCCTCCATATTGCTCATTCCGCCAAGCGCGAAACCCCACATCTCCCAATGGGCGCCGAGGCCCTCGCGCTGGCCGTGGGCGCCGATCGATACCGGCACGCCGAGATCGCTGATCTGCTTGGCCTGCCGCGAGACATTGACGATATTGTCCTCATCGTCGGGGATCATGGTCGGGCGCCGCGCCCGGGCATCGAGTAAGCCTTGCGGCGTCCATTTGGACTCGATCGGCTCGGCCCAGGCGGGGTTATGCTGGTACCAGTGATATTCGCCGAACGGGCCTCCGTAAGCGACCACCAAAGTCGGCGTCCACGCCGTCTTGGACCCGCGCCAGAATTGGACGACGTCGTCGTAGATATGGGGGATCGGCAGCGAATGCTCGATGGTCGTGTGGCCGTCGGCGATCATCGTCATATTGTGCATGAACAAGGACCCGCCCTCGGGCACGACTTCAATGCCGAGCTGGCGCGCCGCCTCGATCACCATCTGGCGCTGCTCGCGGCGCGGCTGGTTGTAGCTTTTGACCGACCAGGCGCCCGAGGCTTTCAGTCGCCGCAAATTGGCCAGTGCGTCGTCAACCGAACCAATCTCGGCCATGAACGGCGTTTCGGCTCCATAGAGGATGGTGCCGGTCGAGAAGATCCGCGGGCCGAGGATTTTGCCAGCCTTCTGCAGTTCGGACGAAGCGAACACTTCATGGGTGTCGGCGGACGGATCGTGGACCGTCGTCACGCCATAAGCGAGCGAGTTGTAATAGACCCAATCCTGGTCGGGGACGATTTGATCCGAAGCGTGCGGCCCGTGCCAATGGGCGTCGATGAAGCCCGGCAGGATGGTCTTGCCGGCGAGGTCGATGACTTTGGCGCCGGCCGGCACGGCGACGCTCGCCGCCGGCCCGACCGCCGCAATGCGATCGCTGCTGACAATGATAGTTCCGCCCTCGATCACCTGGTCGTCGTTCATAGTGACAATGCGCGCGTTGGTCAGCGCGATGGTGCCGGTGGGCTGCGGCGCTGGCGCGACAAAGCCGAGATGCGCAATCGGTGGCACCGCGCCGGTCTTGGCGCCGTCAAACGCCGCCAAGTCGACGCGGCGCGCGAACAAGTCGGGCCCTTGCGTCCAATAGAGCGTGCTGGCGTCGCCTGACCAATGGAGATAGTCGCCGGCGTCCGAGCTGATGCGCGTTTGCGGTAGGGCTTTCGCATCGGCGGCGATATCGATCGAGCGGCCGCTCCGCACGAACGGCATGACATAGGCCTGGTAGCGCTCGGTCCAGCCGATGAATTTCTCATCGGGCGACAGCGCGAATTCCGCGGCGTTGGTCCCTTTGAGATGGGTGATGGGATCGGCGCCAGCCACGCTGACCGACTTGAACAGCTCGTTATTGTCGCTGTCGGTGTCGACAAAAAACACGCGCTCGCTGTCTTTGCCAAATTGCGGGAGAGTCCCGCTCTTGGCCACGCGCTTGGCCTTGGCGCCTTTGGCCAGCGACAGGACGTAGATGCCGGGGTCGCGGCCCCACAGCGGCGTCGTCAGGAAACCGTCCGAGCCCTTGCGATAGGTGATCATCCGCCCGTCGGGGGAGAAGGCCGGCTCGCGATAATATCCGGGCTCCGAAGTGACGACGCGCCCGGCACCGCCAGCGGCGCCGATCACCTTGATCGCGCCGCCCTTGTCATCGTCCCAGCTGACATAGGCGATCTGGCGCCCATCGCGCGACCAAATTGGATAGGCTTCGCGTTCGTCGGCGCGGGTCAGGCGGCGCGGCGACGCATTGCCGGCCACGTCCTTGATCCACAAATTGCCAAGCGCTTCATAGACCACGCGCCGGCCGTCGGGGCTGGCATGGGCGAAGCGCACCATCTTCACGTCGAAGCTATTGTCGCCGAGGCGCTTGTCGACGTGCAGCGCGTCCTCGACGAAACGCGATCCAGCGACGTGGAACGGGATGTCGCTGACCGCCCGGCTCGCGACGTCGATGCGGTGGATGTGGCCGCCGGCCCAATAGACGATCGACTTGCCGTCCGGAGTCCAGCTGATGCCCGGATAGACATTATGGACCGCCCAGGTTTCCTGCAGGTCGCGCTCGAGGCCGTCGGTCAGCGAGTCCATCCGGCCCGACGCGATGTCGAGCAGCATCAAATTGGATTTGCCGCGAATCCGCCGGACGAAGGCGAGGCTCTTGCCATCGGGCGACGGCGTCGGGCGAACCGCGCCGCCGGGTCCGCTGACATAAGTGTCGATATCGTTGGTCTCGCGGTCGAGGCGCTGGATGACGTAGATCTGGCTGTTGGGGTCCTTGCTGTACTGGAAGGTGTCGCCCGGCGTCGCGTCGTCGGAGAAATAGAGATAGCGGCCGTCGGGTGAGAAGACCGGCTCGTTGGTGTCTTTCTGCTTGGTCCGCGCCTTGGTCATCTGGACGCCGGCGCCGACGCCGCTGCGATGATACAGCCACATTTCGCCCGACCCGAGCGACCGGGCCGAGGTGAAATGCTTGCGGGCGACGATGTAATTGCCGTCCGGCGACCAGTCGGGCCCGTTGAGCAGGCGGAAGCTTTCTTTGGTGATCGCGCGCGGGGCCGAGCCGTCGCGGTTCATCACCCAAATATTGTCGCCGCCGCCACGGTCCGAAGTGAAGGCGATTTCGCTGCCGCTGGGAGAAAAGCGCGGCTGCATCTCCCACGCGTTGCCGGTCGCCAGGGCATGCGCTTCGCCGCCAGCGATCGGCACCGTATAAATATCGCCCAGCAGATCGAACACGATCTCGCGCCCGTCGGGGGACACGTCGAGGTTCATCCACGTGCCCTGGGTAACGTCGAGCGGCACGTCATGCCCGGGCCCGTGGCGCGCGCTGACGTCCCATTTCGATTCCTTCTTGTCGCCAGTCGTTGGGGTCGCGGCGATCCCTTCAGGCTTGGCCTGGGTCATCGGCTCGGCCGCTCCCGGCTGTGGAACCGGCGGAGCGACCGGCGGCGTCGGCGCCGGCTGGGCATGAGCGCTGGCGGCAATCATAGCGGTGGCGGCGAGCAGAAAGGCGTGGCGGCGCATGGGCGAAGACCCTTTTCGAAAAAAGCGCCGCCCTCTTGGCTTCGCCTCCTGCGCTTGGCAACGACCGCGCGCCACCGTTCGTCGAATTCATCGAATGGTTGACCGCCGTCGGAGCGCCATTTAGCGCGCGGTCATGTCAGAAAGCCTTCCCGATCATCTGTCGCTCGACCCGCGCAGCCAATTCTACGACGAAGAGCTGCTCCGCCGCGGCGTCGGCATCCGCTTCAACGGCCAGGAAAAGACTAACGTCGAGGAATATTGCATCTCGGAAGGCTGGATCCGAGTCATGGCCGGGCGCAGCCGCGACCGCTTCGGTAATCCGATGACGATCAAACTCAAAGGCAAGGTTGAACCCTATATTCAAGAACCGGCCGAGCCAGCGGGCGACCAAGGCGGAGAGTCCGAAGGATAAGCCGGCGATCGCCGCCATCTGATCGGCCCCCGCGCTTTTGCAAACAATCTGGTGCGTTTCGCCAAGTCTTGGTTGGTGAAACCTCCCACTTTGCCGTTTGCACAGGTATTTTCCGCAGTTTTGCGCGATTGGCACGGACTTTGAATAGTAAGCTCCATCGAGCCGCAATTGAGAGCGGACGAAAAAAGGGAGTTTGAAAATGTCTGGTCAGTCGCCACTTACGCGGACCTTGGTTGCAGCCTTCGGCGCCTTGCTGATGAGCGCGGTCACGGTCGGCGCCGCAGTCGGTCCGGCGCAAGCCATCGCCAGCCCGGTCGCCACCCTCAATGCTTGACCTCGATGTCATCGAGGCCCGGGCGCCGGTCCGCACGCCGCGGATGCCGGAGCTGGCCGCGGGGCGTCAGTCCGAGCGGCCAATCGTCCGCTTTGCACCGTTCGCGGCGCTGTTCGGGTCGCCGATCTTCTCCCGGACGCGGGACATTTTCGCGGCGAACATGACCGAATTGCTCGACCGATCGGAGGATCCGTCGCGGATGATCCGGATGATCATTCTCGAGACGGAGGAGACGCTGGTCGAGGTGCGGGCTTCGGCGGCGCGCTC
>JBDSNQ010000139.1:0-22536 GCA_039915275.1 Sphingomicrobium sp. | reverse complement strand
GCAAGGCCGAGCAGGAGCAAATCGGCCGCTCATCGGCAGGCGTGGATATTTGACTTGGCGAGCCGTCTCCACTATCGGCGCATCGGACAGCGGTTGCCCTATCGGCGGCCCTTTTTCTTTGATACTTTAGGGCATGAGCGATGAAGCGCACCTTTCAGCCGAGCAATCTGGTCCGGGCACGGCGTCACGGCTTTCGCCACCGCAGCGCGACGGTCGGCGGCCGCAAGGTCCTGGCAGCCCGCCGCGCCCGCGGCCGCAAGAAGCTCAGCGCCTAACCACGATTCGCAAGCGCGCTGATTTCCTTGCCGCCAATTCCGGCAAGCGCGCCGCCATGCCCGGCTTCGTCCTCTTGGTCCGCGACCGCGCTGACGGCGATTTGGCCAAGCGCGTCGGCTTCACCGTCACCAAGAAAATCGGCAATTCGGTCGTCCGCAACCGGATGAAACGCCGCTTGCGCGCCCTTGCCCGGGAGCTGTTGCCGCAAGGCGGTTTTGCCGGTTCTGACCATGTGCTGATCGGCCGCGCTGGCGGAATCGAGCGCGATTTCGGCCTGCTCCGCACGGAATTGGGGCGCGCACTGGACAAGCTGCGGCGATGATCGCGCGGCTGCTGATCTGGGTCGCCCGGGGCTGGCAGGAAGGGCCCTCCAAGGTCCTCCCGCCAAGCTGCCGCTATCAACCGAGCTGCTCGGCCTATGCGATCACCGCATTGTCGCGCTATGGGGCCGCCAAGGGCAGCTGGCTGGCACTAAAACGCATCTTCCGCTGCCATCCCTGGGGCGGCCAAGGACCTGATCCCGTTCCATGACGAGGTTTCCCAATTGACCGACAATAAGAATATGATCCTCGCCGTCGTGCTGAGCGCCCTGGTGTTGCTCGGCTGGACCCTGCTGTCTGACCGGCTGCTGCCGACCGCCGGACCGCAGACGGTCGAGGTCGCAAACGGCAAGGCCAAGCCGATCGCGCAACCCGCCGACATCGCCGCCGACCGTCCGCAGGCGCTCAAGAATCGCGCGACCGTGCTGGCGTCGAGCCCGCGAGTGCAGATCGCGACTCCCAGCCTGCAAGGCTCGATCAACCTCAAGGGTGCGCGCATCGACGACCTCGTGTTGCTGCGCCAGCGCCAGACCATCGACAAGCATTCGCCGCCGGTGCGTTTGCTGTCGCCGGCCGGGGCGCCGGGCGCGAACTTCGCCGGCTTCGGCTGGACCGGCGAAGGCATTGCCGCGCCGGGTCCGGACACGGTGTGGACGGCAAGCGCGCCGGAGCTAACGCCCGGTCACCCGGTCAGCTTGACCTGGACCAACCCCACCGGCCAGCGTTTCGAGCAGACCATCGCGGTCGACAGTGATTATCTGTTCACGGTCCGGCAGCGGGTCGCCAATGCCGGGTCAAGCGCGGTCGCGGTACGCCCATATGGCCTGATCAGCCGCGCCACCAAGTCCGCCGACCCGTCGAGCTGGACCAATCACGTCGGCCCGATCAGCGTTTTGAACGGCGCCGCCAACTATAAGATCAACTGGAAAGACGTGGATGAAGCGGGCGCCGGCGGGGAGCATTTCGACAGCCGCGGCGGCTGGCTCGGCTTCACCGACAAATATTGGCTGACCGCGCTGGCGCCGTCGCAGGATGCCGCGATCTCAGCCAGCTTCCGCAAGGCCCCGACCGGCGCCTATCAGGCTGATTATGCGCGCCAGCCGATCATCGTTGCGCCCGGCAAGGCGATCGCGATCGAGACCCATTTGTTCGCCGGCGCCAAAGAAAAATCGGTCCTCGACCGCTACGAGGACATGGGCATCCCCAAGCTCAGCAAGTCGGTCGACTGGGGCTGGTTTGAATGGTTCATGCGGCCGATTTTCGACCTTCTGCTGTGGCTGTTCAAAACCACCGGCAATTTCGGCGTGGCGATCATCTGCCTGACGTTGTTCGTGCGCGGGCTGATGTACCCGATCGCCCAAAAGCAGTTCCAGTCGATGGCGGCGATGCGCAAGGTGCAGCCCAAGATGAAGGCGATCCAGGAGCTCCACAAGGAAGACAAGCCGCGCCAGCAGCAGGAGATTTTGAAGCTCTACCAGAGCGAGAAGATCAATCCCGCCGCCGGCTGTTTGCCGATCCTGCTCCAGATCCCGGTGTTCTACGCGCTCTACAAGGTGCTGATGGTATCGGTCGAAATGCGCCACCAGCCGTTCGCATTGTGGATCCACGATCTGTCGGCGCCCGATCCGGCGACGGTGCTCAACCTGTTCGGCATGCTGCCCTTCCATCCGCCGGGCTTCCTGGCGATCGGCGTGCTTCCAATCCTGCTCGGCGTGACGATGTGGATGCAGTTCAAGCTCAATCCGGCGCAGATGGACCCGACCCAGCAACAGATTTTTGCCATCATGCCGTGGGTGATGATGTTCATCATGGCGCCGTTTGCCGCCGGCCTGCAGCTGTACTGGGTGGTGTCGAACATCCTGACGATCGCGCAACAATGGTGGCTGTACAAGCGCTATGGGCTCGACAAGACCGCACCTGTGCCGGCGAACGGCTAGTGGCGGGACAAGAGGATCTGGCGGAGCGCGCGCGAAAGCTGTTCGCGGGGCCGATCGACTTTCTAAAATCGGCCCCAGGACTGGAGTTCCTGCCCGATCCGACGGTGCCGGAGATCGCCTTCGCCGGCCGCTCCAACGTCGGCAAGAGTTCGCTGTTGAATGCGCTCGCCAACCGCAAGGCGCTGGCGCGAACGTCGAACACGCCGGGGCGAACGCAGGAGCTCAATTTCTTCGAGGTCGGCAAGCCGCTACAGATCCGCTTGGTCGACATGCCCGGTTATGGCTTTGCCGAGGCGCCCAAGGATATGGTCAAGCGCTGGCGCTTCCTGATCAATGACTATCTGCGCGGCCGCCAGGTGCTCAAGTGCGCGCTAGTGCTGGTCGATGCGCGCCACGGGTTGAAGCCGGTCGACCACGAAGTGATGGGCATGCTCGACGCGGCGGCGGTCAGCTATCATGTGGTGCTGACCAAGGCCGACAAGGTCAAGCGGACTGAACTTGAGGCGGCGCAGGCGCAGATCGCCGATCAGGCGGCCAAGCACCCCGCCGCGCACCCGGCCATCTTCGCCACGTCGAGCGAAACCGGTAGCGGGCTTGCCGAGTTGCGAACCGCAATCCTCGAAGCGACCGAATGACGCTGGGTCGTCATGCTGAACCTGTTTCAGCATCCATTTTCGTGAACTGCGGCGCGGCGGAGAAATGGACCTTGAAACGAGTTCAGGGTGACGGTGCCAGGGAGAACCCATGCTCAAGTTGATTATCGGCAACCGCGCTTATTCGAGCTGGTCGCTGCGCGGCTGGCTCGCCGTCAAGCAATCCGGCGAAGAGTTCGAAGAGATCGTCGTCCCGATGTTCGACGAACAATGGGAGCAACGCCGCGAAGGCGACGAGTTCGCGCCGTCGCTGGGCAAGGTGCCGATCCTGTGGGACGGACCATGCGTCGTGTGGGACAGTTTGGCGATTATCGAATTCCTCGCCGACCGGGTCGGGCGCGACCGCTTCTGGCCGGCCGACGACGCCGCCCGCGGCATGGCCCGGTCGATGGCCGCGGAAATGCATTCGAGCTTCGCCAATCTGCGGCGCGAATTGCCGATGAACGTGCGCAAGAGCTTCCCCCCGCGCGAGCTCAGCGACGGCGTCAAGGACGACATCAACCGCATCCTGCAACTGTGGGCCCAGGCCCGCGCCCGCTTCGGCGGGACCGGCGAATTCCTGTTCGGCGACTGGTGCGCGGTCGACATCATGTACGCGCCGGTGGTCACCCGCTTCATCACTTATGCAGTGCCGGTCCCGCCTTTCGCCGCGCTGTACATGAAGGCGGTCCTGTCCCACCCCAACGTCCACGACTGGATCGACCAGGCGCAGGACGAGCCGTGGGTCATCGAGCAATATGAGGCGGCCGCCTAATAAGGCGTTCCGTCCTTGTGGACGTAGGTGCCGTCGGCGGTGAACATGAGGTCGATGTCGGAATAGCCGCCGCCGGTGTTGGTGCCGCCGCCGAACACGATGAAGCGGCACGGGGCCGCGCTTTCGTTGACCAGATGGTGGCCGTTGGCGACGCCCTTGGGCCAGGCGGCGAGGTCGCCGGGCCGCATGACGGTTCGCCCGTCATCCTCGACCAGCACGGCCTCGCCTTCGATCATCACCAGGAACTCATCCTCGCCGTCATGCCAGTGGCGCTGGCTCGACCAGGCGCCGGGATCGAGCGTCACTTCGCTGACTCCGAAGTCGGTCAGGCCATGCGCGGGGGCGAGGCGGCGGTAGTGCCGTCCGGCGACCGCCTCGTTGAACGGTGGCGGGTAGCCAGTGCGACTAATCCGCTCGATGCTGGTGAGGTCGACCTTGGGCATGCGCTTGTCCTTTGCTAGGCGACGAATATGGCAATCGACCCAATCGCGCTTGCGAGCGCGCTGATCAACTGCCCGAGCGTGACGCCGGCGCGTGGTGAAGTGTTCGACGTGCTCGAGGCTGCGCTGACACCGCTGGGCTTCACCGTCCATCGTTTCGTGCTCGGCGAGCCGCCCGATGGCCCGACCGAGAATATGGTCGCGATTCGCGGGGACGGCGCGCCGCACTTCGGCTTCGCCGGTCACCTCGATGTCGTCCCGGCCGGCGACGGCTGGAGCGGCGATCCGTTCGTGGCGCGGATCGAAGACGGCGTGCTGATCGGGCGCGGCGCCAACGACATGAAGAGCGCCATCGCGGCATTCGTCGCGGCCGTGTCCCGAGCCAATCAGGCGCGCGGCACCTGCTCGCTGCTGATCACCGGCGACGAGGAAGGCTTTTCGACGTTCGGCACGCCGCGCATCATCGACTGGCTCAATGAGCGCGCGATCCGCCCAGAGATGATCCTGATCGGCGAACCAACCTCGGTCGAGCGGCTGGGTGACACGGTCAAGATCGGCCGCCGCGGCTCGGTCAATATGACGATCAATGTGCCCGGCACCCAGGGCCACGTCGCTTACCCCCACCGCGCCGACAACCCGATCCCGTCACTGGCCAAGGTCATCGCCGCGCTCGAGGCAGTGCATCTCGACGATGGGACCGAGGCCTTCCCGCCATCCAATCTCGAGTTCACCGCGATCGCCACCCCGACCCAGGCGAACAACGTCATCCCGGGTTCGGCGAGCGCCCAGCTCAACATCCGCTTCAATAACCTTCAGCGCGGGGCCGATCTGGTCGCCATGGTCGAGCAAGTCGCGGCACGCGAAGCGCCGGGCGCGACCGTCGCGGCGCGGGTTTCGGGCGAAGCGTTCCTGACCCCGCCCGGACCATTGTTCGACGTGCTGGTCGAAGCCATCCGCGACGAGACCGGAGAAGCGCCCGAATTGTCGACCAGCGGCGGCACGTCCGACGGGCGGTTCCTGATCGCGCTGTGTCCGGTGGTCGATTTCGGCCTCCCCAACGCGACCATGCATAAGCTCGACGAGAGCGCTAAGGTCGACGACATCCACGCGCTGTCGCGCATCTACGAACGGATCCTGACGAAGGTTCTTGGCTAAGCCGGAACCCCGCTTGCGCACTGTGTCTGGGCGGCAACAGTGATTCCCCTAATCCTCAGGTGAGTTGACAGGCCTACTGGCCAATGAAAATGTCGGAGCGCGTCGACATCTGTCCGCACCAGGTCATGCCGGCGTTTTCCAGGGGGAGAATTTGAATGTCTGAGCGAAATCGAACCAACGCACTTTCGCGTTCCGCGTTGTTGTTTGGCGTATCGGCCGCCGCTTTGATCTTCACCACTCCGGCTCTGGCCCAGGAACAGCCCGCCCCGCCGGCTGACGACCAAACCACCGAGGTCGCGCCCGCGGCGAGCATTGAGCCCACCAATCAGCCGGCGCAGCCCGCTGCCGGCGACGAGATCGTCGTCACCGGATCGCGCATCCGGCGCACCGAAGCGACCAGCGCCTCCCCGCTGCAAATCATCGATCCGACCATCGGCCAGCGCCAGGGTCAGCTCGATACGTCCGAAATGATCAACGGCTCGCCAATCGTAGCCGGCTCCTCGCAAATCACCTCGGCGATTTCGACCAACGCCGTCACCAACGGCGGCCCTGGTGCGTCGACCGTGTCGCTGCGCGGCCTAGGCGCCGAGCGCACCCTGGTGCTGCTCAACAGCCGCCGCGCCGGCCCGGCCGGTACGCGCGGCGCCGTCGCTTCGTTCGACTTGAACGTGCTGCCCCAGTCGATCGTCAAATCGATTGAAATCCTCAAGGACGGCGCCTCGTCGATTTACGGTTCCGACGCGGTCGCCGGCGTGGTCAACATCCTGACCAAGACCGACACCCACGGCCTCGAACTCAACGGTTTTGGCACCGTCCCGTTCAAAAAGGGCGGCGAGAGCTTTGAGCTGAGCGCGACCTGGGGCAAGGAATTCAGCCGCGGGCACATCCTCATTTCCGCCGATTATTACAAGAAGGCGATGCTGCGCCGCAAAGACCGCGAATATCTCGGTTGCCCTGAGGACTATATTTTCCGCTCGGACGGCAAGACCCGCGCCGACCTGATCGATCCGCGCACCGGCAAACCCTGGTGCAACGGCACGGTTTGGGGTCACGTGTGGACCTATGGCGCCTACAACTTGCCCGATACGACACTGACTTTGCTGCAGTATAATTATGCAGGCGATAATCTGCAAAATTTCATCCCCGGCCCGCGGCCGGCGACCGGTCCTGGCGAATTGGTCGTAGCGCCCGGCTGGTTCCCGGTTGGCTATACTTTGGACCCGAACTCGCCCGCAGCCAGCTCGGTCTTTAACCAATATCACCCGTTCGAGCAGAAATCCTCGGTCAGCCCGAAGACCGACCGCAAGACGCTGTACGTTGATGGCCATTTCGACCTCACCGATAATATCGCGATCTACGGCGAGGGGATTTTCAACCAGCGTAAAGATTTCAACGACAGCTATACGCAAATCTATAACTTCGGCTACGCAGCCGCAGCGCCATTCGCTGGCGATCCGTTCCCTGGGTTTTACAATCCCACCCCGTTTTGCACCACTGCCGACGAATATTACGCGTCATATTGCTACGGCATCGTGCTGAGCCCGACCGGCCTGGTCGATGACGTCGATAACAGCACCGACGTGAAATATTATCGGGCGGTCGCTGGCGTCCGCGGCAAATTGCCATTCGGCGATTGGGAGTTCGACACGTTCGGCCAGTACAGCAAGTCCGATGGCAAGTATAAATACACCCAGGTCCTGCTCGACGCGATCAACACCCAGAATTACAAATACGGGTCATGCGTCGGGACATTTACACCGATCAGCAATCGGCCATGCATCGACATCAACTGGGTAGATCCCGCCTTCATGCGCGGCGAGCTGACCCAGGCGCAACGCGACTTCCTGTTCGGAACCGAAGTTGGCCGGACAAAATATGTCCAGAAGTTCGTCGAGGCGTCGGTCAACGGCACGCTTCTGCATTTGCCGGCGGGACCGGTTGGGCTTGCCCTCGGAGCGACCGCCCGGCGCGATTCGATCGACGACATGCCCGGCAACATCACCCATGCGTTGATCCCGGGCGGCGATCCCAACAACCCGGCCGATTTTGTTGATAACGGCTTCGCCAACCCGATTTCTTCCGGGCCGACCAAAGGCTTCAGCGTTACCAAGGAAGCGTTTGGCGAAATCAACATTCCGATCTTCAAAAATGCGCCTTTCGCAAGGTCATTCGACGTTTCGGCAGCGGCTCGGGTTACAAATGTGAATGCGACTCGGTCATCCGATGGCTTCTCGAGCGCGAGCAAGGGCAATTGGACGTACAAGGGCCTGGTCAATTGGCAGGTGACGGATTGGGTGCGACTGCGCAGCACCTACGGCACGTCGTACCGCGCCCCGGCGCTGTTCGAACAGTTTCTCGGCGCCCAGACCAACAGCTCGCGCCAATCGCGCGTTGATCCGTGTGTGAATTGGGGCAGCAGCACCAGTCCTCTGATTACCGAACGAGTAAAAACTAACTGCGCAGCCGACGGCATCGACCCCGACCACACCGGCGCGGGTATTTCGGCTACGATCTTCAGTTCGGGCGGCATCGGAACCGTCAAGCCGGAAACGTCGAAGGCGCTTACCGCGAGCGTGATCTTTACCCCGCGTTTCGCGGCTCTGCCGAACACGCGGATCGATCTCACTATCGATTATTTCAACATCAAGGTGAGGGGTGAAATCACCCAGCTCGGGGCCTTCAACATCCTTTACGGGTGCTACAATTCGGTCGATTTCCCGACTGAGCCTTTGTGCGCTTTGTTTGAGCGTGGCCAGGACGGCGATCCACAGAATGTCCGCAACATCTTCGACAAGTTCATCAACGTGAACAGGCAAGAGAATAAGGGCTTCGACTTCACGTTGCGCGCGAAGCAGGGGCTCGGGCATCTGGGAAGTTTCACCTTCCTCGGCCAAGCGACCTATCAGAAGAAGGACAACATCACGCTGTTCAACGGGACGGTCGACAACCTCAATGGTGAAGTTGGCGATCCCAAGCTGACCGCTGACCTCAACCTGAGCTGGGACCTGCCGAGCGACACGTCGCTGTTTTGGGGAATCGACTATGTCGGCAAGACGTCGAACAAGAAGCAGTTCATTCGTGACAACGGCGGCTTGTGCAACATCAACGCTGAGACGGCGAGCATTTACGGCGACTATTGCTACGTCGTGAACACCAAGCCCGTCTTCTACCACAATGTGTCAGTCACCCAGAAATTGATGGGTGACCGCTTCGAAGCAACGTTGGGTGTTTCAAACCTGTTCAATACCCGGCCACCGCGGATTTCGGTGGCCGCGGTCTCGTCGCTCGGTCAGGCGCCGTTCGTGTCCAATTACGATTGGCTCGGTCGCCGCGTGTTCGTCGCGCTCAAGGCCAGAATCAAATAGGCTGGGCGCATCGACTTAAACGGGGCGGCGGAAGCAATTCCGCCGCCCCTTTCGTTTGCCATGTTTGCCCACAGCATCGGTTACGCTAGGAACGATGCATGGCACTAATCATGTTAAAACCCGATACGCTCGACACCGAGAACCGCCGCTTCGAGCAGGCCCCACTGGGCGCGCCGGTATTCCTCAATAGCCTGCCCAAATCCGGATCGCATTTGCTGCGCAATATCGTGCGGATGTTCGTTCCTGTCAGCCAGCAGTACCGCCGACAGTTCGTCCAGCACCGCAACCTGACCGACCATCTTGCCGCGTTCGACCCGCGTTTACCGTTGCTCAGCTGGGGTCACCTGCCCTTTTCGGACGCGGCGGCGGCGGCAACTCGCGGCGCGCGCCGGGTTCTGCTTGTCCGGGATCCCTACAGCTGGGTCACCGCCCGCGCCCGCTTCTTCGTTTCCAACGAAGTCCAAGGCAAGGATTACGAACTGCTCAAAAGCGGCAACATCAGTGTCATCGAACTTCTCAACCTGATGATTTTCGGCATCCAGGGCCACGCTCCCGGTTTGCTTGAGATGTACACGCACCACGTCGTTGCCTGGCTCGGCACCAATGTTCACCTGCTGCGCTTCGAGGAGTTGAAGTCGCACGTCCGCGATATCGAGAGTGCGACGGCCGACGAATATTTCAGCGCACTGTTTGCCGCTTGCGCGATTGACCGGCCATCTAATTGGCGCGAGCGGCTGACGATCGGCGCCAACCCTGCCCAAAGTGGAACGGCGCGCGAGAATCTGTCCAACGAGGGTTTCGACTTTCCCGACGATTTGCCAGCGACACAGCGTGCACTGATTGACTTCGCGGCACCCGGTCTGCGGGCGATTCTTGGCTATGAATGACAAGGTCGAGGTTCGCGGCGGTACACTCGAGGAGGGGCTAGCCAACGGCCGTCACCTGCTGGCCGAACATCCTGAAGCAGCACTGACGCAAGCGCGCGCGCTGCTCAAACTCGGACCCGAACCGCGCATATTGCGTCTGGCGGCGGCAGCGCACCGCAAGCTTGGCGAAACCGTTGCCGCGGAGGCAGCTGAACTGGCCGCGATCAAGCAGAGTCTGAGTGACGGCAGCCTGTCCGACGCCGCCACCGCCGAACTGGACGGACGCAGTGGCGAGGCCAGCGCCCTTGCCGCCGAACATTTGCGCGAACAGCCGGACGATCTACTCGCGATGACCATTTCCGCCGAGTCCGCGATTACCCTTCGCCGGCTGACCGAGGGGGAAGCGTTGCTGCGGATTGTCCTTGAGCGCGCGCCCAGCTTCCTGCGCGCGTCGATCATGCTCGCCAAGAGCTTGATGCTGCAATCGCGCATGGCCGAGGCCATGGCGGTGATCAATGAAGTGATCGCGCGCAAGCCCAACAACCTCACCGCGATCCAGCTGCTCGCCCAGCTCAGGAGCGAAACGCGCGACTATGAGGGCGCGGCGGCGGGATATGAGCGAATCCTTCCCGAGAACGACGACTCGATCGAACTGTGGGTTACTTACGCCGACAGCTTGCGCTTCCTTGGCCGCGCAATGGACAGCCGCCTCGCCTACCAGCGCGCGCTGGTGCTCGACGGCGGCAGCGGATCGGCCTGGTGGGGGATCACCAATCTCGATCCGGCGGCGGTCAGCGACGATGAGATCGCGCGGATGGAACAGGCGCTGGCCGAGCGCGCGGATCAGCCGGAGGACGCCGGCCAGCTGCATTTCGCGCTGGGCGGCGTGTTCGACAAGCGCGGCCGGTACGCTGACGCCTTTTCGCATTTCGCCGAAGGCAATCGATTGCGGCTCGCCGCGCAGCCCTACGACCCCTCCTCGCTCGGCGACGAAGTGGACCGTTCGATCGCTGTGTTCACCAAGCCGTTTTACGCCAAGCGAAACGCGTTCGCCGTAAGCGAGGACAGCCCGATCTTCATCGTCGGCATGCCCCGCTCGGGCAGCACGTTGGCCGAGCGTGTGCTGGGCGGACACAGTGAGATCGAGGCCGCCGGCGAGCTGCCAGTGATGCCGCGGATGGTCGAGAGCCTGAGCGTCGAAGCGGGCGGCGTCGGCCGCTATCGCGAACTCCTGCCGGAGATGAGCGGACAGCGAATCCACGAGCTTGGGGCGTTGTACGTCCAACGCGCGCGCGAATTCCGGACCACCGATCGGCCGCGCTTTACCGACAAATTGCACATGAACTGGCGCCATATCGGGCTGATCCACCTGATTCTGCCCAAAGCGAAGATCATCGATGTCCGCCGCGACGCGATGGATTGCTGCTGGTCCAATTACAAATTGCTGTTTGCCCGCGGCCACCCAGCAGCCAGCGACTTCGAGCATATCGCCCGTTTCTACGCCGATTACGCGCGGATGATGGATCATATGGACGTCGTCGCGCCCGGCGCGGTGCTGCGCGTACAATATGAAGAGCTGGTCGACGACCTCGAATGCGGGACACGCCGTATGCTCGATTATCTCGGACTGCCGTTCGAGCCCGAATGCCTCGACTTTCAGCGCTCGAAAGATCCGGTCGCAACCGCCAGCAGCGAGCAAGTCCGCCGCCCGCTTAATCGCGAGGGCGTCGGCGCGTGGAAGCCTTATGCAGAATGGCTCGGCCCGTTGCGCGACGCGCTTGGGCCCCTCGCCGGCGATTGAACGCTAGGCGACCGAGCGCGAACGGCGTTCGGGGTTGATGGTCCAGTCGAGGAACTCATTCTCGAACATCGGGTGGGCGAAAATGTAGCCCTGCACCACCTGGCAACCCATCGCCCGCAGGATGTCGGCCTGGGCAACCGTCTCGACGGCTTCGGCCACAACCTCGCAGCCAATGCCTCGGATCAGCTGGATAACGGCTTGCACAATGACGCGGGCGCGCTCGCAATGCTCGATGTCGGCGATCAGCGACGGGTCGAGCTTGACCCGGTCGAGCGGCATCGTTTGCAACCGCGCGATGTTCGAATAGCCGGTTCCGAAATCGTCGATTGCGATGGTCGCGCCTTCGGAGCGCAGGCTGGCGATTTCGGCGAGCACCGTCTCGGACACCTCCATCGCGGCGCTCTCGGTGAATTCGAGTTCGACCAGCGACAGCGGCACGTTTTGGTCGGCGAAGCACTGACGCAGCCGGGCGAAGAAATCGGCCCGCTCGATCTGCCGCGGGCTGACGTTGAACGCCAGCCGTCGGGCAACGCCGCCGGCCATCCAGCTGCTGAGCACCGAGGCGACCTCGGCCATGACCCAGTCGCCAATGTCGGTGATGACGCCGGTCCTCTCGGCGATCGGGATGAACGTCCCCGGCAGCC
Organism: Sphingomicrobium sp.; assembly: GCA_039915275.1. Classification (GTDB taxonomy): domain Bacteria; phylum Pseudomonadota; class Alphaproteobacteria; order Sphingomonadales; family Sphingomonadaceae; genus Sphingomicrobium. The sequence goes on along the minus strand of JBDSNQ010000139.1, from coordinate 10,325 downwards.
GCAGGCCGTCGCGCGGATGGTTCCAGCGCAGCAGCGCCTCGGCCCCCGCAATCTCGCCGGTGACGAGGCTCAGCTGGGGCTGGAAGGCAAGCAGGAACTCGTCGCGCTGGACCGCTTCGGTCAACGCCCTTTCCGTCTCCACCTTGCGCTGGTGCTCGGCGGCGAGTTTCTCGTCGAACAGGCAATGCTTGCCGCCGCCGCTCGCCTTGGCGTGGTACATCGCGATATCGGCCGCGCGCATCAGCGATTCGATGCTCGAACCGTGGTCGGGGCAGATCGAGACGCCGATCGAAGCGCCAATGTCGACGCTGTGTCCGCCAAGCTCGAACGGTTCCGCGATGGCCAGCGCAATGCGGCGCGCCACGCGTTCGATCTCTGCCGACGACTGGATATCCGGGAAGAACAAAGTGAATTCATCACCGGCCAGACGCGCCAGCAATGGCCGCAGCTGCATGGCCTCGCCAAACTCCGCCGTGACCACCACCCGAAGGCGGTTGGCGACCATGATCAGAAGCTGATCGCCGCGGGCGTGCCCCAGGCTGTCATTGACCAGCTTGAACCGGTCGAGATCGACGAACAGCATCGCCGACCTCGCCTCCGGCGCCAGTTCGCCCAAGAGCTTGTCGGCTTCGGAGCGGAAATGGAGGCGGTTGGGGAGCGATGTCACCGGATCGTACATGCCCAGCGCATGGGCGTTTTCAATGGAGGCGCGCACTTCGGCAAAAAGCGTGTCCACCGCGGCTGCGATCTTGGGCATATTCTTGCGGACCGAGGCCGGCGCGGGGGAAATGAGGTCGCCGTCCTCGACCGCAAGCAGGCGTTCGCCGAGCGCGGCAAGGGCGCGGGCATTCTCGCTGTTGGGGCGCTCCGAAGCGATGTAGCTGATCAGCAGGCAGAACGCGCCGGCCGCGACTGCGGCGAGGACTTTCGCATCGAATTCAGTGAGATAGAGCATTGCCGCAAGCGAAAAAATGAACGAGGCAAAGCCGGCCGCGCCCGACAGAAGCGCGTTGCTGATTTTTTGGGCCGTGCCTTCTCTCATCGCAAAGTTTGCGCCCCGCGGACCGCAGGGTCCGTCTCCGCCTCCGCGATTACCTCACAGCGGTTAAGAAAATATGGAGCGAGCGCGATTAACGGCGGCGAAGAAGATGTAGAGGCTGCCTCCGCCGCCATGGCGGCCATGGGCGGCGCGCACCGCCGCGATTCGCGGGGCATGACGCGACACCGCCAGCCAATCATGCACCGCGGCCCGGATCCGGCCACGCTGGACCGGCGGCGCTCCCGACCGTTCGTGGCCAGTAATCAGCAGCAGGACGCGGTCGCCGGAGCTGATCGCGCGTTCCAGAGCGAGGTCGATCGCGCCCCACGCCTGGTCGAGATTGCAGCCGTGCAGATCGAGGATGCGGTCGGGCTCGACCGAACCCGAGTGGAGCTTCCGGTCCCAGCTGCCGTCGAGCGTGGTGCCGGGTCGCGGGCGCGGCGGCGGCGGGGCAGGTTTGCGCGGCTGGGGGCTTGGTGGACGCTTTGCTGTAAGCGGAGGCGACGGCTTGTCCGCTTCAGTTTTTGGGGGCTGAGCCTGGCGCGACAGCGGGCGAATGGTCGCGGTCACCCGCGCCCACAGCGCGGCCTCTTCAGGGCTGAGCGGGCGCACGCGCCGCGCTTCCCTTGGGAAGCAGGATCACCGCCTGGCCCGAAGCGGACATGCCGCCGGCGGTGCGGGTTGCATCGGCGCCCGCGCCCCAGAAGGTGTCGAAGCGGTTGGGACCCTTGATCGCGCCGCCGGTGTCCTGCGCAACCCACAGGCCGGTCGCTTCCGGGCGGTCGAGCGTCAAATATACCGGCGCGCCGAGGGGGACGAAGGCGGGATCGGCCGCGACCGTGCCGCGCGGCGTGACCGCGACCCCGAGCGCGCCCATTGGCGGGCCGTCGAGCTCCTTGAAGAAGATGTAGGACAGATTCTCGCGCATCAGCGCCTTGCCCTCGTCGGGATGGGCGCGCAGCCAGTCGACGATCGCCTGCATCGAGGCACCGCCCGGAGGCAGGATTCCGCGCTCGCGAAGCAATCTCCCGACCGCGACATATTCGCGGCCGTTCTGGTTGTCATAGCCGATCCGCATCACCGACCCGTCGGGTAGCCTGACCTGCCCGGAGCCCTGGATCTGGAGGAAGAACAGCTCGACCGGATCGGCCGCCCAGCCAAGCTCCAGCCCGCGCCCGGCAAGCGCGCCATCCTCGATCTCGGCGCGGGTGAAATAAAGCGTGCACTGGCCGTTGGGGTCGATGCGGCCCCGCCCGCTGCCGCCATCGGACCGCGTGCAGCGAATCAGGTCGGGCGGAGAGCGATAGATTGGAACTTCGAAGCCGTTCGCACGCACCCGCGAGCCATTAATCTCTGGCTCGTAATAACCGGTGACGAAGGCCTTGCCGTCGCCGACCCGCACCCAGTCGAAGCGATAATAAAAGAAGCCCGGCGCATATTCGGGGTTTAGCGCCGCGGCTTCGGCGCAGACCCCGCGCCAATCGCCGGGCTGCGCCAGGCCCGACCGGTCGCCGCGCCGGGTCAGCACCGAACAGCTGGCGCGGAAGGCGCCAAGGGCGCGACTCGCTTCGTCGGGATTGAGAACCTTTGGCGCAGCCAAGGTCACACCGGACGCGATGGCGTTTGCGTAGGTCGGAGTCGGGGTCGGAGTAGGAACCGGGACCGGTGTTGGTGTGGGAGCAGGAACTGGCGCCGGGGTCACCGGCGGCACCTCGGCGGGCGGCAGCGGCCGGGTCGCGCAGGCCGATAACAATGCCAGAGAGAGGAGCGCGAGCGCTCGGGCAGAACGCCTCACTCTTCCTCGTCGGTTTCGATCAGGAGCCAATTGGGGTCGAGCGCGGCAAGGTCGCGGCGGAAAGTCCACAGGTCGCGGGTCTGAACCGCATCGCTCAACGAGCCGGCGACGACTTCGCCGGTCTTGTTGCGGGTGACGGCGGCGATATCGGCCTCGAACCGGACGGTGACCACTGCCACGGTCTTCTCGAGCGCGGCTTCGGCGATCACCGCTTGCTCGATCGCGACAAGCCGATTGTCGAGCGTCAGACCCTCTTTCGCGCGCTGGGCCGCGGCGTCCGTGAACGCTTCGAGCACATGGCCGTCGACATGCGATTTGACGCTGTCGAGCTCGCCCTTCCAATAGGCTTCGAGCACCATCCGGTAGGCGGCCTTGGCGCCTTCGAGGAAATAAGCGACATCGAAGCTGGAGTCGGCGGCGAGGATCGCTCGCACAGCCGGGCCGGCGGTTGGCAAATAGGCCATGTCGCCGGCATCGCCGATGCTCGACGGGGCAATCGACGGCTGGCTGACCCGCGGCTCGACCAACCCGTCGGGATCGGCCGGCTTGAGGATCGGCTGCTGCTCATGCCCGGTGCGCTCGCCCAGCACGCTGTAGAGGCGCAGGCCGATGAACAGGGCTACCAATGCGAGAATGACAATGACGGCCAAAACCTGCGATCCAATCCTTGCTAATGCGCCCGCAACATAATGTGTGGGCCCGCGACTTTCAAAGAATGCCAGTTTCAAACAATGGGTGCAATCAGGGAGCAACGCGCCAGTCGCCATTGCGCCCATTTTCCACGACTGCTAGTCGCCCCCGCAACGCGCAGCCCCCGGTTCCGGGTCCGCGAGCAACCCAATATATCCTAAGGACGAAGCAGCATGGCCGACCAGGACCCGATCAATCGCGGAAACGGTTCGGGTGATTCGGACAGCGACCCGCAAGTCGCTACGATCGCTCAATATATCAAGGATTTATCGGTCGAAAGCCCAAGCTCTCCGCAAGCCTTTCAGTGGCAAGCCCAGCCCCAGCTCGAGGTCCAGTTCAACATCAACGTCAATGCGGTCGCCGATGACGTCCACGAAGTGCAACTCAAGATCGAAGTCGCCGCGCGCTCCGAGCAGGGCGTCCATTTCCTGATCGATCTGAGTTACGCCGGTCTCTACGGCCTGCGCAATTTTCCGGAAGAAGCGCTGCCGCCGTTCCTGCTGATCGAGGCGCCGCGCCTGCTGTTCCCATTCGCGCGCCAGATTATCGCTGATGCCTCGCAGAACACCGGCTTTCCGACCCTCCTGCTCGACCCGATCGACTTCGCCAGCGCTTATATGACGCAGCTCCAGGCCGCCGAGCAGGCGCAAGTTGCAACGGGCGGCGAAACCGGCGGAGAGTCGAGCCCAGCCGAAGACCTTAGCTCTGGCCAAGAATCGAGCGGCGATGCCGAGCCAACCGACGTCACCGACGACGCCTGAGCCCCTTCCTCAGCGCAAACTCGCGCCGGTGAACCTACTCAAGGCAACCGGAACGATCGGCGGCCTGACCCTGGTCAGCCGAATCGCCGGGTTTGCCCGCGAAATGCTGATGTCGCGGGTGATGGGCGCGAGCTGGCAGGCCGATGCCTTCTTCGTCGCCTTCCGCCTGCCCAACACATTCCGCCGCCTGTTCGGCGAAGGCGCCTTCTCGGCCGGCTTCGTACCGCTCTACAGTCAGCGCCTGCATGGGCCAGGGGGTGAGGCCGAGGCCAAGGTCTTCTCCGAAGAAGTGCTGGCGGTGTTCGCGCCAACCCTCATCCTGTTCACGCTTGTGTTCGAAATCATCATGGGGCCGTTCGTCGCCCTTCTCTCCGGCTATCACGGCGAGAAGCTCGCGCTCGCGACTTTCCTCACCAGCATCACCTTCCCCTACCTCATCCTGATCAGCCTGGTCTCGCTATTCTCGGGCATTTTGAATTCGCTCGCCAAATTCACCGCCGCCGCTTTCGCTCCGGCGTTGCTCAACCTCGCCATGCTGTCGGCGCTGATCTTCGTGCCGACCGGGGGAGCGGTCACCGCCACCGCGCTGGCGATCGCCGTGACCGCCGGCGGTGTGCTCCAGATCGGCCTGCTGATGGCCGCCTGCGCCCGCGCCGGCATCGTCCTCAAGTGGCGGCGGCCACGCATGACGGCCGGCGTTCGCCAATTCGTGCGGGTCGTAATCCCGGCCACGCTGGGTGCAGGCGTCTATCAAATCAGCGCCTTCATCGACACCTTCTTCCTGACCCGCATCGGCACCGGGGCGATGAGCTATTTCAACTATGCCGACCGCTTGAACCAGCTTCCCTTGGGCGTGATCGGCGCCGCGCTTGGCACCGCCATCCTGCCGCAGGTCAGCCGCCATGTCGGCGCCGGCGAGGCGGACAAAGCGGCGCGGGTCCAGGGCCAGGCGGCCGAACTGGCGATGCTGCTGTGCCTGCCCGCCGCGCTGGCGCTGGCGGTCAGCGCCGGACCGTTGGTGTCGGCCCTGTTCCAGGGCGGGCGGTTCAGCGCCGCCGACGCCACGATTACCGCGATGACCCTGGCGATCATCGTCAGCGGGCTACCGGCTTATGTGCTGGTCAAGGTGCTGACCCCGGGCTTCTACGCACGCCAGGATACGGCCACCCCGGTCAAGACCGCGGGCGTCGTCCTGCTCGCCAATATCGGCTTGAACTTCGCGCTGATCCCGCCGTTCGGGATCGCCGGATTGGCTTCGGCGATCGCCATCTGCTCGTGGCTCAATTGCGTCATCCTCTACGTCATCCTTCACCGCCGCGGGCATTTCCGGATCGAGTCCTGGCTCGCCTCGCGGATCATCCGGCAGCTGATCGCCGGCGCCGCCATGGTCGCGGCCCTGGTCGTCATCCGCATGGTCCTCGCCGACTGGTTCGCGGGATCGGTCGGACATCGCCTGGCCGGCGTGATGGCCATCGTCGGCGGCGGCATGGCGGTCTATTTTCCGTTGGTGTGGATCCTCGGCGGCACCGACAAGGACGAGTTGCGGTCTCTATTGAAGCGGCGGAGGTCCTACACCGATGCCGGCTGAAGGCGTCCGCCCGCCAATGCGCGTCGTGTCCGGCATCCAGCCGACCGGTGACTTGCACCTCGGCAATTTGCTCGGCGCGATTCTGCGCTGGGTGCGGATGCAGGACGAGGCCCAGGCCGATGACCAGCATATATATTTCCTCGCCGACCTGCACGCGCTGACGGTCGATACCGACCCCAAGCAGCTGCGCTCAAGCGTCCGCGAGATGGCGGCGGCGCTGTTCGCCAGCGGCATCGACCCCAAAAAGTCGATCGTCTTCGCCCACAGCGCGGTTCCCGCCCATGCCGAGCTCGCCTGGATCCTCGGCTGCACGGCGCGCATCGGCTGGCTCAACCGCATGACCCAGTGGAAGGATAAAGCGGGCAAGAATCGCGAAGGCTCGTCGCTCGGCCTGTTCGCTTATCCGGTGCTGCAGGCGGCCGACATCCTGCTCTATCGCGCGACCCACGTGCCAGTTGGCGACGACCAGAAGCAGCATATCGAACTCGCCCGCGATATCGCGATCAAGTTCAACACCGACTTCGACGTCGATCTGTTCGTTCCGCCCGAGCCTTATATTGGCGGCGGCTCGGCGGCGCGGCTGATGTCATTGCGCGAAGGCAATTTCAAAATGTCCAAGTCCGATCCGTCCGACATGAGCCGTATTAATTTGACCGACAGCGACGAATTGATCGCGCAGAAGATCCGCAAGGCCAAGACCGATGCCGAGCCGCTGCCCGAGGATCCCAAGCTGCTCGAGACACGCCCCGAAGCGCGCAATCTGGTCGGAATTTACGGCGCGGTGACGGGGGAGGATGTCGAGCAAGTCCTCGCCCGCTTTGCCGGCCAGGGATTCGGCGCGTTCAAGCCGGCGCTGGCCGAGGCGCTAATCGCGCTGCTGGCGCCGCTGCGGGCCCGACTCGAGGAATTTCGCAGCGACCCGGTGATGCTCGATCGGTTGCTCGCCGCCGGCGCCGATCAGGCCGCAGCGCTGGCCGCCCCCACGCTAGCGCAAGCCTATGATGCTGTCGGTCTGTCCCGCCCGCGCAACGCTTAATCGACAGTTCAGGCTGGTTTCAGTATTAAGCGTCCGGATATCCACGACAATTTCCGACTCGGTCGGACGAAGGGCGGACCATGAACACCATGCACAAACTCGCCGGGGCGCTGCTTCTTGGAGCAGGCGCGCTCGGACTCGCCGGCTGCGCGACCGGCTTTCCGGCCCAGGTCTCGCGGTACCAGGCAATGCCGGCCCCTGCCGGACAGACCTTTTTCGTGGTGCCGATGGACTCGCGTCTCAACGGTAGCCTCGAGTTCCAGCGCTTCGGCAGCTACGTTGCCCAGGCCATGGCCGCGCAGGGCTATACGCCCGCGTCCGACCCTCAGTCAGCTAGCCTGACCGTCAACGTCGGCTATGGCGTCGACCAGGGAACGACCGAATATCAGGCGGATCCATTCGGCTACAGTCGCTATGGCCGTGGCGGCTTTGGGGGTTATGGCGGATTTGGCGGATTTGGTTTCGGATATAGCCCGTTCTACTCGCGCTTCGGCGGTTTCCACGATCCGTTCTACTACGGCTGGGACGATCCGTACTGGTATGGCGGCGGCGCTCAGCGGTACATCGAGTATAAGAGCAAGCTCGACCTCAACATTCGCCGCAAGGGCGACAATTTGTCGGTGTTCGAAGGCCATGCCCGCGCGCGGTCGACAACCGACGATCTCAATCGGATCGTGCCCAATCTGGTCGAGGCAATGTTCACCGGATTTCCCGGCCGGAACGGCGAAACGGTGAGGATCACCGTGCCGCCGCCCGGACGCGCGCCGGCGCCGGTGCGGACTTACTAAGAGCTGGCCAGCCCAAGCCAAAGACAAGGCCCATCCGGAGCGATCCGGGTGGGCCTTTTGCTTGTGCGGCGCGGCGATGCTTTCCTTCTCGGCCGGGACGGTTAAGTTGCAAAACCGCACTGGGAGACGGGATGTGGTCGAGCGGCCAAGCAGCATGGCGATTGTCGGCGCCGGCGATTTCATCGGGGCGGCGATCGCGCGGCGCTTCGCGGCCGAAGGCTTTCGCGTCCACGGCGGGCGGCGACAGGACGACAAGCTCGACGCGCTGCGCGACGAGATCGTAGCCGCCGGCGGACAATTCACCGGCCATTCGCTCGATGCCCGCAGCGAGGAGGGAATCATGGCTTTCCTCGACGCAGCCGACGCCGACGCGCCGCTCAATGTGTGCGTCTTCAACATCGGCGCCAACGTCAATTTCCCGTTGCTCGAGACCAGCGAGCGGGTCTTTCGCAAAGTGTGGGAGATGGCCTGCTACGCCGGCTTCCTGACCGGGCGCGAGGCGGCGCGGCGGATGCTCGCCCACGGCGGAGGCTCGATCTTATTCACCGGCGCCACCGCCAGCTTGCGCGGCGGCATGGGCTATGCCGCCTTCGCCTCGGCCAAGGCCGGCTTGCGCGCCGTCGCCCAGTCGATGGCGCGCGAGATGGGGCCGCAGGGTATCCATGTCGCGCATCTGGTGATCGACGCCGGGGTCGATACCGCCTGGGTGCGCGAGCGGATTGCCGCGGCCAAGGGCGCCGAGGCGGCGGCGGACCTAGCGCCCGACACGCTGGTCGACCCGGCCTCGATCGCCGAGACCTATTGGCAATTGCACCGCCAGCCGCGCGACGCCTGGACGCACGAGCTCGACCTGCGGCCTTACGCCGAAACATGGTAGGAGCAGCCCACATGGACGCGACATTCTACTTCGATTTCGGCAGTCCCAACGCTTATCTGGCGTATCGCGTGCTGCCCGCCATTGAGCAGCGCAGCGGCGGGCGGTTCGAAACCGTGCCGGTGCTGCTCGGCGGCCTGTTCAAGCTGACCGCCAATCAGTCGCCGATCACCGCATACGCCGGCATCCCGGCCAAGCTTGCGTATGAAGGTCGCGAGATGGAGCGGTTCGTCGCGCGGCACGGGCTGGCGGCGTTTCGCTTCAACCCTAATTTCCCGATCAACACTTTGGGCCTGATGCGCGGCGCGGTCGCGGCGCAGGCGCTCGATCAGTTCGATCCCTATGTCGAGGTAGTCTTTCGCGCGATGTGGGAGGGCGAGCGCAACATGGGTGACCCCGCAGTCGTCGCCGCAACGTTGGCCGAGGCCGGCCTTCCCGCCGCAGAACTGCTGGCGCTAACCCAGGACGTGGGAATCAAAAGCCAACTCGCCGCCAACACCCAGCGCGCGTTCGAGGATGGCGCGTTCGGCGTGCCCAGCTTCATCGTCGGCGGCGAGCTGTACTTCGGCAAGGACCGGCTCGGCGAGGTCGAAGAGGCGCTCGCAGCCCGCAAGGGATAGCGAAAGCGGACTCTGGGTTTCAGCCCTCGAGCTGGCGGGTCAAAAGCCGGATGTCGGCATCCAGTTCGGCGTCGTTGGCACGCAAGCGCTCGATCTGCTTGACCGCGTGGATGACGGTGGTGTGATCGCGGCCGCCAAAACGCCGGCCGATGTCGGGCAGCGATTTGGGCGTTAGTTGCTTGGATAGATACATCGCCACCTGGCGCGGGCGGGCGACTTCGCGAGCGCGGCGGGCCGACGTCATCTCGGCCTTGCGGATGCGGTAATGCTCGGCGACCTGGGTCTGGATCTCGTCGATCGAAATGCGCCGCTGGTTGGCGCGCAGGACATTGGCCAGCACTTCCTCGACGAAGGCGACGTCGATCGCGCGCCCGGTCATCATCGCGTAAGCGGCGATGCGGTTCAGGGCGCCTTCCAGCTCGCGCACGCTCGAGGTCACCCGACGGGCGAGGAAATCGACCACCGGACGCGGCATGGCGACGCCCGGAAGCGCGCCCAATTTGGCTTCGATGATATTGAACCGAAGCTCGAAATCGGCGGCGTTGATGTCGGCCACCAAACCCCACGACAGCCGCGACAGGATGCGCGGCGCAACCCCGTCGAGATCCTGCGGGGCGCGGTCAGAAGTGATAACCAGCCGCCGCCCGGCGGTGATGATCTCGTTCATGGTGTGGAAGAATTCCTCCTGGGTGGAATCCTTGCCGGCGATGAACTGAACATCGTCGATCAACAGCAAATCGGCGCTGCGCAGGCGGCCCTTGAAGCCGATCGTGTCATTGGCCTTCAGCGCCCGGATGAACTCGACCATGAACTTTTCGGCCGACATCGACACCACCCGCTTGCCCGGATGGCTGGCGAGGAAGCTGTGGCCGATCGCGTGTAGCAAATGGGTCTTGCCGCGCCCGGTGCCGCCGTGGATGAACAAGGGGTTGAAGCTGACCGCGCTGGCGCCGGCGAGCGTACGGGCAGCGGTTGCCGCGACTTCGTTGGCTTTGCCCACGATAAAGGTCTCGAACCGATAGCGCGGGTCGAAATTGGGCGCTGAGGGATCGCGGACGGGGACCGGCGGCGCGGGCATGTCCTCGAGGATCAGCAACGGCGACGGCCGTGGCGCGTCGGCGGCGGCGGCGACTC
>JBDSNQ010000260.1:0-6293 GCA_039915275.1 Sphingomicrobium sp. | reverse complement strand
ACGCGATTTACGCCAAAGAACGGATCGCCGTCGCCAGCGCGTCCATGTCGCTCATCCGCGTGGCCAACGCCGGGGTGACCCTCACGCATGATCCGGAGGCGAGGCCGTCGCGGTGGACGGTGAAAATCCGATGCTTGTCGAGCAGTGCTTTGGCGAGCGCGACATTGTCGTCGTGCGAAGTCCGCCCGCGCAGCCGGAACGATGTGATCGCGCAGTATAGCTTTGGATCTTCGGGCGTCAGGATTTGGACCTGCGGCAGGTCGCCGAGCGCGTGGACCCAGCGATTGCGCAAGGCGCGCAGTCGGGCCTCGCGCCTCGCGCCGCCGATCGCCGCCTGGAAGGCCAGCGCGGCGGGGGCGGTCAGCTGCGCGGCATAGTCGGGGGTGCCGGTATGGACGCGGGCGTGGATTGCGGTGCTTGCGGGCTTTCAGCCGGATCCGGATCGATCGCGCCGATCCGGTCGCGGCGGATGTACAGCGCCCCCACACCGAGCGGTGCGCCGATCCATTTGTGGAGGTTAATCCCGACGAAATCGCCCTTGAGGTCGAGCAGGCGGAAGTCGAGCTGGCCGACGCCATGCGCCGCATCGACCAGCGCATCGATGCCGCGTTGGCGCGCCATGGTCGCGATCTCGGCGACCGGCAGGACGAGGCCGGTGCGGTGACTGACATGGGTCAGCAGGACCATCCTGATCGCCGAATTGGCGTCGAACGCGGCGCGGTAGGCGTCGACCAGCGACTGGCGCGTCGCCGCTTCGGGCAATGCGATCTTGATTACGCGCACGCCGCGCCGGGCAGCGAGCGAGTCCATGCTCGCCTGCATGCTGTCGTAATCGAGATCGGCGTAAAGCACCGCATCGCCCGGCTTGAGGCGGTTATATTGCAGGATCAGCACCTTCATCGCCTCGGTAGCGTTGCGGGTGAACACGATCTCCTCGAACGCGACGCCCATTGCGCTGGCCAGCGCGGCGCGGGCCGCATCGAGGTCGCCGACCATGGTTCGCCGCGCATAATAAGAGGTGTCGCGGTTCACCCGCTCGAGCGTCGCGCGGTAGGCGGCGAGGATTGGCCGCGCCATCATCCCCCAATTGCCGTGCTCGAGCTGGATGACCTCGCGGGTCACATCATATTCGCGCGCGATCCGCTCCCAATCGTCGGCGGCCGCCGCGGCCGCGATCGGTCCGGTGGCGAAGGGCAAAGCGGCGGCGCCGGCTAGCATCGTCCTGCGGTCAATCTCCATCCCGTGCCTCCCGATCACAAGCGACTATAGCGCAGATAATAAGGGCGGCGACCTTCGCGGCGGGATTTGGCGCCGTAGCGCGTCTCGGGCCAACCGCTGGGGGGCAAGAGGAAATCCGATGGTTTTTGGGCTAGCCATTCGAACTCGAGGAAGTGCCGGCGCATGATAAGAAGGGCCCATTCCAGATAGACCGGATGGTCGGTTGCGATTCGCAACTCACCGCCTGGCTTGAGCTTGGCGGCGAACAAAGCGAGCGGGCCATCGCTGACCATCCGCCGCTTGGCATGCCGCGCCTTGGGCCATGGGTCCGGATGGAGTAAATAGATAAAACTCAACGAGTTGTCGGGCAGGCGGCGGAGGATTTCGAGCGCGTCGCCCATGTGCAGGCGGACGTTGGCGAGGTGGCGGTCGCGGACATGGCCGAGTGCGGTGGCGACGCCGTTGACGAACGGTTCGGCGCCGATGAAGCCGTGGTCGGGGAGCAGGTCGGTGCGGTAGGCGAGATGCTCGCCCGAGCCGAAGCCGATCTCGAGGTGCAGTGGGCGGTCATCGCCGAACAGGCGTTGCGATGTAATCTCGCCGTCCGCAGGCACGGCGATTTGGGGCAACAGTTCGTCGATCAGATGCTGTTGCAATGGCCGCAATTTGTGGCCCATCGACCGACCGTAGAGGCGGTTGAGAGTCGTTGGATCGCCTGTCATGGGCGCCCCTTAGGCCGCGACCGCGGCTTTCAGGTCTTCGACCAGGTCGAGCTTTTCCCAGGGGAAGAAATCGCCATCGGGCGGGCGGCCGAAATGACCGTAGGCGGCAGTCGGCTCGTAGATCGGCTTGTTGAGTTTCAAATGGGTGCGGATGCCGCGCGGGGTGAGCCCGCCGAGCTTTGTAATGCGGGCGATGGCCGCTTCGAGCGCGTCGTCGCCGATGCCGCCGGTGCCGTGGGTGTCGACATAGATCGACAAGGGCTCGCTGACCCCGATCGCATAAGCGAGCTGGATGGTGCAGCGAGTGGCGAGCCCGGCGGCGACGATATTCTTGGCGAGATAGCGCGCCATATAAGCGGCCGAGCGGTCGACCTTGGTCGGGTCCTTGCCCGAAAAGGCACCGCCGCCGTGGGGCGCCGCGCCGCCATAAGTGTCGACGATGATCTTGCGGCCGGTGAGGCCGGCGTCGCCGTCGGGGCCGCCAATCTCGAAGCTGCCGGTGGGGTTGATGTGATAGACGGTTTCGTCGCTCAGCAGTTCGGCGGGCAGAACGTCGGCGACGACCTTCTTCACATAAGCGTGGAGCTCGGCTTCCTTGTCGCCCTGGTCGTAGCCCTTGGCGTGCTGGGTCGAGACGACGATCGCGGTCGCGGCGACCGGCTTGGCTTCGTGATAGCGCAGCGTCACCTGGCTCTTGGCGTCGGGCTCTAGGAACGGGGCGACGCCCGAATGGCGGTCGGCCGCCATGCGCTCGAGGATCTTGTGGCTGTAGAACAGGGCCGCCGGCATCAGCTCGGGGGTCTCGTCGCAGGCGAAGCCGAACATGATGCCCTGATCGCCGGCGCCCTCGTCCTTGTTTCCAGAGGCGTCGACGCCCTGGGCGATGTGGACCGACTGGCCGTGAAGGTGGTTCTCGAAGCTCGCGGTCTGCCAGTGGAAGCCGGCCTGCTCGTAGCCGATGCGCCGAATCGTGTGGCGGACGACCGATTCGATCTCGTCGCGCGCGCCGGGCGCCCAGCCGTGGGTGTCGGAATAGAGTTCCTCGTCATACGCCTCGCGGCAGCGGATCTCGCCGCTGATGACGATCCGCTGGGTGGTCACCATGGTCTCGCACGCGACCCGCGCTTCGGGGTCCTTGGACAGGAACAGGTCGATGATCGCGTCGCTGATCTGGTCGGCGACCTTGTCCGGATGGCCTTCGGAAACGGATTCGGACGTGAAGAGATAATTGCTGCGCATCGGGGAGGGGCGGTCCTATAATCGGGATATAAGGAAGTCTTTATATGCGGTGCGCCGCCCTAGCGGCGAGTCATGCTCATCGCAATGGCGGCGATGATCATCGCAAAGGCGAGCAGCAGCGGGATGAGATTGCCGAAGCGGGCGAAGGGGGTGGGCGCGGTTGGCGGCGGCAGGACGCCGTCGATCACACCGGCGGCGCGCCACGGCAGCGAGCGGACGATGTCGCCGTGGGCATCGACGATGGCGCTGATCCCGGTCGGGGTCGAGCGGATGACGGGGATACCTTCCTCTGCGGCGCGGAGGCGCGCCTGGGCAAGGTGCTGCGGCGGGCCCCAGCGGCCGAACCAGGCGTCGTTGGAGGGATTGAAGATGAAGTCGGGGCGGTGCTTGCGGTCGACCACTTCGCCCGAGAAGATGATTTCGTAGCACAATTGCATGCCGACTTTGCCCCAGCTTTCGCCAAGGTCGATGGTGCGCGGGCCGGGGCCGGGGGCGAAATCGAGATCGCCGGGGGCAAGCCGCGACAGGCCGATCGCCGACAGCATGGGCCGCAGCGGCAGAAATTCGCCGAACGGGACGAGGTGCGCCTTGTCGTAGCGGGCGGCGATCTTGCCGCCGGGGCCGAGCACGAAAATGCTGTTGGCGGCGCCGTCGATGCGGCGGCCGTCGCTGGCGTTGACGGCGATGCCGCCAGTCAGGAGAAATTCGCCTGGACTGACGACTGCGGTCGCGCGCTTGCGTTCGAACAAAGCGAAGGTGCTGGGATTGCCGATGCGGGAATCGGACAGCGGATCGGTGACCGCAGCTTCGGGCCAGAAGAGGAGGCGTGGGCGGGCGCCGGGCTTGATGGAGAGGGTGGCAAGGCGGCGCGCGGCTTCCTCGCTGAAACCGGCGCGCCATTTGTCTTCCTGGCCGATGTTGGGCTGGACGATTCGGACCGGCTTGATCGCCGTTTTGGCGTCCGGCGTTGATGGTAGCACCAGGAGCAGGCCCAGCACGGCGAGGACAGCTCCGGCGCCGACAAATTTGCGCAAGGATGCCAACCACAGTCCGCCACCAAACAGCACGACCAAGATCGACAGGCCATAGGTGCCGATGAGCCCGCTCGACTGGAGCCAGGGCGTGTCGGCGAGGACTACGCCGGCGGGATTCCAGGCGAAACCGGTGAATAGGCCAGCGCGGAGCCACTCGGTCAGCCCCCAGGCGCCGGCGAGCGCGACGACGATGGCGACCGGGCGCTTGTTGCCGAGCCGCCAGGCGACCCCTGCTGCCAGCGCCGGGTAGAAAGCGAGGTAGAGCGCGACCAGCAGGACGCCGACCCAGCCGAGCCAGGCCGGCATGTTGGATTGAAAAGTGAAAGCGGTCGCGATCCAGTTGAGGGCGATGAGGAACTGACCGAAGCCGAACGCCCAGCCGCGCGCGATGGCGCGGCGGAGGGTGGGGGCGCGGGAGATGAGTTCGCAGAGGCCGGCGAAGGCGATTGGCAACAGCGGCCACCAGCCCATCGGCTGGAAGGCGAAGGCGGACGCAGCGCCGAGCAGGGCGGCGAGGAGAAGAGACTTCATGCGGTCCCGTCATTGCGAGGAGCGCGGCGACGAAGCAATCCACAAAGGACAGTCCGGCCCAGTGCGGTGTCTGCACATGGTCCGGCTAGAATTTGATCTTCAGGCGCATCATCAGGCGATTGGAGGGAAAGCCGCCGACGTCGTAGCTTTGCGTTTCCGCGCTGGCGCTCAGGCCGTCACCCAATTGCACTTCGGCCTTCGGAATCTCCGAACGCGCGGGTGCGGCCTGCTTGATACGATAGGGGCTCAAGCCGTCGCCGCGGCGGGCACAGACCACGATCTCGTCACTGGTCGCCGTTGGAGCTTTGCACCGCTGTGCGACTGTCAAATCGACCTTTTCGGAAGGGGCCGAACCGGTCGCTTGAAGCATGGCGAGGAACAGTAATGCCAAAATGCACTCCACGTCTCAGCTAGCCGTGGGCCGAAAGGGGCGGACTTGCAATGTGCGGTTTCGGTGAGTGCAATGGTGGCGCTGGATTGCTTCCCCTTGCATTCGCGAGGGTCGCAATGACAGAATAAGGGGATGAGCTTGCCGCCTTTCCATTTGGCCTTTCCGGTTGACGATCTCGCGACGGCGCGGGCGTTTTATGGGGGCGTGCTGGGGTGTCCGGAGGGGCGGAGCTCGGATCAGTGGATCGACTTCGATTTGCATGGGCATCAGATCGTCGCGCATTTGGCGCCGGACGCTCCAAGGCGGGCGGCGAGCAATGCGGTCGATGGCGAAGAGGTGCCGGTGCCGCATTTCGGGCTGGTGCTGGCGATGGAACAATGGACCGCGCTGGCCGAGCGGTTGAAGGCGGCGGGGGTCGACTTCGTGATTGCGCCGACGGTGCGCTTTGCCGGGCAACCGGGGGAGCAGGCGACGATGTTTTTGCTCGATCCCGCCGGCAATGCGCTCGAGTTCAAGGCGATGGCCGACCCGGGGAAACTGTTCGCCAAATAGGCGCTTGCGCGCCACCCACCCCCAGCCCATCGAGCCGCCTCTAGGACGATACGGGGCATCGTCCGGCGGCTCGATCTGACAGGGAGGGGAGGATTCTACGCAGCGGTTTCCGGCGCGTGGAGGCGGATGCGGCGGATGCGGCGGGTGTCGGCTTCGATGCTTTCCAGTCGCCAGCCGGACGCGTGCAGGACCGACTCACCCGGCTGGAGGATGCGGCCGGCGAGGAGGAAGACGAGGCCGCCGATGGTGTCGATTTCGTCTTCCTCGGCGGTCAGGCGGGCATCGACGGTTTCGGTCAATTCCTCGAGCTCGAGCCGGGCGTCGGCCTCCCACAGCCCGTCCTCGAGCAGGGTCAGCATGCGGTCGGCTTCCTCGTCATGCTCGTCCTCGATCTCGCCGACGATTTCCTCGACCACGTCCTCGATCGTGACGAGGCCCTCGGTGCCGCCGAATTCATCGACCACGATGGCGAGGTGGATGTGGTCGGCGCGCATGCGGGCGAGGAGGTCGATGACGCTCATCGATTCGGGCACGAACAAGGGCGTGCGCATCAATCCGCCGGGCGAGCGGTCGCGGCTCTCGTCGACGCGGGCGATGAAGACGTCC
>JBDSNQ010000227.1:0-3982 GCA_039915275.1 Sphingomicrobium sp. | reverse complement strand
GAAGGCCGCCCATGTCGCGGATGCCGCCGAGGCTCTTTTCGAGCTTGTCGCGCTCGCGGGTCAGCTGGAGTACTTCCTTCTTGGTCAGGCCGGCGGTGTCACCGCTGAGCTGCTCCTCGAGGCTCTTCAAGCGCTTGATCGAGTTGGAAATGGTCTTCCAGTTGGTCAGCATGCCGCCGAGCCAGCGGTGGTTGACGAAATGCTGGCCCGAAGCCTGGGCCGACGCGGCGACCGCGTCCTGCGCCTGGCGCTTGGTGCCGACGAACAGAATCTTGCCGCCGCGAGCAATGCTCTGGCCGACGAAATCGAGCGCGCGGGCGAACAAAAGCACGGTCTGCGACAAATCGATGATGTGAACGCCGTTGCGGTCGCCGAACAGATACGGCTTCATCCGCGGGTTCCAACGGTGGGTCTGATGGCCGAAATGCGCTCCGGCCTCAAGCAATTGCTGAATCGTGACGACGGGTGCCGTCATGGTGGTTCTCCTTCCGGTTATGCCTCGACGGAACCGAGCAATCCTGAACTAATCCAGGACACCGGTATGAGTGGTTCCGTCTGTGGAATGGCCGCGCACTAGCCGATGCGGCCTCCGGATTCAAGGGCTTGACAATGCAAGAACAAAGAGAGAACATCAACAAGGTTCAAGGACATGCGCAGACGCATAAGCGGAACGAAACGGTTCCGAATTGGTTTGGCGCTCAAACAGGGAACAGTATCATGCTCGCACCGATCGCCACCCTAGCCTTCCTTGCAATGCTCTGGCTCGCCTTGGTCGCCACGGCGAATTCGCTCGAACGCGGACTGGGCAAGATCACCGCGGCCTTGCGCGGCCGTTCAATGCTGGCGTCGGCGGTCAATATCCCGCCGGTCGCAATTCGGTTCAGCCCGCGTTCCCCTGCGGTGCGGACTGCGCGCGCCCTGCCCCGGCTCCGCGCCGTCGCCTGACGCGAGCGTAAGAAGCGATGCTGAACGGCACCATCGCGATATAGACCAATGAGATCGCCAAAAGGGTGACCCATGGCTGGGTGACCAGGGCGGCGCCCAACAAACCGATCCCGGCGATCGCGAACAGTCGCGACGAGCGGCGGATGCGTAAGGACGACCAGCTGTACGTGGCGACATTCGAAATCAGCAGCAATGCGATGAACAGCACCCACGGCATGGTCACGTACCAGGCGCGGAAGATTTCCTGTCCGGTGACCAGCCACAAATAAACCGGGACGAACGCCAGCCCCGCCCCCGCCGGTGCGGGTACACCCGTCAGATAGCCGGCCGACTTGTGCGGTTGATCGGCGGAATCCATCCGCGAGTTGAACCGTGCCAGCCTGAGCGCGCAGCACACGGCCAGCGCCAAAGCGGCGACCCAGCCGAACTGCGGCGCCTTGTTGAGGGACCACAGGAACATGATCAGCGCCGGCGCAACGCCGAACGCCGTGACATCGGACAATGAATCGAGCTCCGCGCCGAAGCGGCTGTTGGCCCTGAGCAGCCTGGCGATCCTGCCATCCATTCCGTCGAGAACGCCGGCAAAGACGACGCAGCCGACCGCCGAATCCCAATGTCCAGCTATGCCAAAGCGAACGCCGGTGAGGCCGAAGCACAAGGCGAGCGCGGTCACCGCATTGGGGACCATCGCGCGGAAGGCCAGGCCCCGATCGGGCGGCACGGTTTCGGTCATTGGCTGATGCCGACCAGGCCCGGATCCACACCGATCTCGGCGAGGATCGTTTCGCCGGCAATCGCCCGCTGCCCGAGCAAGATACGCGGACCGGTGCCGGCGGGCAGATAGACATCGACCCGGCTGCCGAAGCGGATCAGCCCGACCCGCTCGCCGGCCGCGACAGTGTCGCCTTCGCGCACGAACGCCAGGATCCGCCGCGCCACCAGGCCTGCGATCTGGGTAAAGCCGATCTTGAGCCCGTCAGCGCCCTCGACCAGGAAATGCTGCCGCTCATTGTCTTCGCTCGCTTTGTCGAGGTCGGCGTTGAGGAATTTGCCCGGCACATAAGCGATGCGTCGGACTTGCCCAGCGATTGGCGAGCGGTTGATGTGGACGTCGAACACGCTCATGAAAATCGAGACGCGCGTCATTTGGACGTCGCCCAGCCCGCCTTCGCCGCGCAGTTCGACCGGGGCCGGCACTTTGGCGATCAGCGTGACCAGCCCGTCAGCCGGGGCAACGATCAATTTGGGGTCCTGCGGCGTCGTCCGGACCGGATCGCGAAAGAAAGCCGCAACCCAGACCGTCAAGCCGACCAGCAGGAAGGTGATGAAGTCCCAATCGATCCAATATGCGACCAGCGTGATCGCGGCGGCGATGACGACGAACTTGCGGCCTTCGGGATGAACCGACGGGAAGCGCCATTTTACGGTGGTCGTGAGCGGGCTGTCGGGCTTTTCGATCTGAGACATTCCCAATCCCTTAGTAGCGGCGCCGCGCCCGCACAACGCCGCGGTTGCGCGGGCACTGGGTGCGTCCTAAGGCGCCGCGACCCATTCGAAATCAGGCAAACGCATGACCAAGATCAAGGTGAAGACCCCCCTCGTCGAACTCGACGGCGACGAGATGACCCGGATCATCTGGCAATGGATCCGCGAGCAATTGATTCTGCCATTTCTCGATGTCGATCTCATCTATTATGACCTGTCGATCGAGAAGCGCGACGAGACCGACGATCGCATCACGATAGAGGCCGCCGACGCGATCAGGAAATATGGCGTCGGCGTCAAATGCGCGACCATCACGCCCGACGAGGCGCGGGTCGAGGAATTCAAGCTCAAGAAGATGTGGAAGTCGCCCAACGGCACGATCCGCAACATCTTGAACGGCGTCGTCTTTCGCGAGCCGATCGTGATTTCCAACATTCCCCGGCTGATCCCGGGTTGGACCGATCCGATCGTGGTCGGCCGCCACGCCTTTGGCGACCAGTATAAGGCGACCGATTTCAGGGTGCCGGGCAAGGGCAAGCTGACCATGAAATGGCAGGGCGAGGACGGTCGGGTGATTGAGGAGGAAGTGTTCGATTTCCCCGCCGCCGGTGTTGCCATGGGCATGTACAACCTCGACGATTCGATCCGGGCGTTCGCGCGCGCCAGCCTGACCTATGGCCTCAACCGCAAATGGCCGGTCTATCTGTCGACCAAAAACACCATCCTCAAAGCCTATGACGGCCGGTTCAAGGATATCTTCGAAGAAGTTTACGAGAGCGAATTCAAAGCGCAATTCACTGAAGCGAAGATCGAATATCAGCACCGACTGATCGACGATATGGTCGCCTCGGCATTAAAGTGGAGCGGCAATTTCGTCTGGGCCTGCAAGAATTACGACGGCGACGTCCAGTCCGACCTGGTCGCGCAGGGTTTCGGCAGCCTGGGCCTGATGACCTCAGTGTTGATGACGCCCGACGGCAAGACCATCGAGGCCGAAGCGGCGCACGGCACCGTCACCCGCCACTACCGCATGCATCAGCAGGGCAAGGCGACCTCGACCAACCCGATCGCCTCGATTTTCGCCTGGACCGGCGGCCTCAAATATCGCGGCAAGTTCGACGACACGCCCGACGTGGTGCGCTTCGCCGAAACGCTTGAGCGGGTGTGCGTCGAGACCGTCGAGGCCGGCCACATGACCAAGGATCTCGCGATCCTCGTCGGCCCCGAGCAGCCGTGGATGACCACCGAGCAATTCTTCGAAGCCGTCCGCGCCAATCTTGAAGCCGCGATGGCGAGCGCTAGTGAGCCTCCGGAGACCGCACCCTCTCGCGCCTGATGCCGAGGCCGATGAAGCGGCCGGGAATGCGCCGAAGCAGCGGGTAGCGATCGAACAGCCGTACCAGCAGCGGCGCCTTGGTCAACGGCGGCCCAGGCTTGAGCAAACGGCCAATGACGCGGTTCTGCGCGATGATTTGCGCGGCCTGGATGGTCCGGGTTGGAAACATGCGCCGTTCCTGGACTTTGCCCAAAAGCCCGTCGACCGGCGCGTGGC